>NZ_JAALDT010000155.1:0-17237 GCF_014144995.1 Dietzia sp. DQ11-71
GAGTTGGCCCAGGACCCCGTCAGGTAGTCGGCCGCCCGCTCGGGGGTGCCGATGCCGCCGCCGACGCAGAGGACGACGTTGGGCCGCTCGCGCAGCATGGCGTAGGTGGCCAACAGGAGGGCGTCGAGGTCCTCCCACGAGTGGTGACCGCCGGCGCGGCCGCCCTCGACCTGGACGATCACCGGCATGTGGGGGACCTCGGCGGCGATGCGCACGACCTGGCGGATCTGGGCGACGGTGCCCGGTTTGAAGCTCACGTGCCGCAGGCCGGCCTCGGTGAGCTCCTCGATGAGGGCGACCGACTCGTCGAGCTCGGGGATGCCGGCGGTGACGATCACACCGTCGAAGGGCACTCCCGCGGCGCGGGCACGCTGGACGAGACGCTTGCCTCCGACCTGCAGCTTCCACAGGTAGGGGTCGAGGAACAGCGAGTTGAACTGGGCGCTGCGACCGGGCTCGAGGAGCTCGGTGAGGCGCTGGGTGTTCTCGGCGAAGATCGCCTCGGTGACCTGGCCGCCGCCGGCGAGCTCGGCCCAGTGGCCCGCGTTGGCCGCGGCGGCGACGATCGCGGGATCCACGGTGGTCGGCGTCATTCCGGCGAGGAGGATCGGCGAGCAGCCGGTGAGGCGGGTGAAGGAGGTCTCCACGTGGACGCTGCCGTCGGGCAGGGTGACCAACTGCGGCTGGAACGCGGTCCACGGCCGCTCGATCGGCGGGGTCGCACCCGGGGTGAACAGGTTGCGCAGGCCGCCGCGGGTGGCGGCGGCGACCACGCCGACGCCCTGGCCGCGGATCACGGAGCGGTTGAGGCGGGTCAGCGCCTCGCCCGGGCCCATGTCGAGGATCCACTGGGCCCCGGCGTGCAGGGTCTCGGCCATCTCCTCCACCCAGTCGACCGGCTCGGCGAAGACCTGGCGGGCGAGGTGGGCGGCGCGGTCGGCGTCCAGGCCACAGCGCTTCGCCCAGCGGGAGACGACGTCGACGGCCGGGGCCATCGCGGGGTGGTGGAACCCGACCTCGACGTCGAGCGGGTCGAAGACGGGGGCGAAGATCTCGCCGCCGGTGAGCTTGGCCTCTCGGCGACGACGCGACTCGGCCTCGAGGTCGGCGCAGTGGCGACGCAGCTCCTCGAGATCGTCCGGTCGACCGACCACGACGTGACGGCGCTGCGCGTTGCGGATGGAGACGGTGGGGCGGATCGTGGCGTCGACGCCGGCGAACAGCTCGTCGACCAGCGTGCGCAGGTCCTCGCCGTCGATCCCCGACACTCCCACCATGGGGCTCGCCTCGCCGCGGCGGAACAGACCGACGCGCCGTCCGACCAGGGTGGCGGCGGCGCCGATGAGCTCGGCGACGGCCAGCAGCCGGTCGTCGATGGACCCGAAGGTCTCCACCGACTCGACGGCGAGGATGCCCTGGGAGTGGCCGACCACGGCCGCGGGGGTCGTGTCATTGACGTCGAAGCCCTCGGCGGCGAGAGCCCGCAGGGCACCCATCTGCGTGAGCAGCACCGCGGGCAGCGAGACCGCGGCAGCCGAGAGGGAGGCGTCGTCGGGCAGGTCCGCGCCGTCCTCGTCCTCACCGGTGGTGGTGTTGGCCCACTCGATGGGCCGGAAGCCGTGCGTGCGGACGACGGCGATCTCGTCGTGGACGGGCTCGGTCAACGCGACGGAGGCGTCGACGAGGTCCTGGAGCTCCGGTCCGATACCCGTGCCGTCGATGAGGTCGCTCAGCGCGTCGCGCCAGGCGATGCCCTGTCCACCGAAGGCGAGCGCATAGGCCGTGCCCTCACGGAGCTCGTCTGCGAGAGCGGGGGCGCCGCGGCGGGCGGCGAAGCCGGTCTCGAGCGGGCGGGGGGTGAGGTCGCGGTCATCGATCGTCACGTGGGGAACTCCTTGGGCACTGCGTCAGGGACATCGCGTCGGCCGGCCAGCGGTTACGGCGCAGGACACAGATTGCCACACGAACTTGAGGGGTCCCTCAGCTTGAGGGGGTACGCGCGACCGAAACAGGGGCCCCTTTCGCCGCGCGCCAAGTGATCCGCACCACATAAAGACATGATGCGAACCTCATATCGACAGGTGAGGGACGCCTCAGGTTTCTCAACGACCTCGTTATCCGATCGTTATCTCGTTCTCAGGCGTTCTCCGACCCCCCACGGCGTGTCGCGGACACCCCCGCAGCGTGCCGCGACCGCGCCCGCATCGTGTCGCGGGCCGGACCCGGGCCCGTCTGCGTCAGGCGCCGCAGCGCAGGATCGCCATGGCGACCGCGTCGAGGCCTTCCGTGGGACACAGATCGGCGGAGAGGCGTCGCGGCCCCGACGTCCACTCGACATGCGCCGTCCGCACCGGAGCGCCGAAGGCGATGGTCACCAGTCCCCCGATGCCCGGTGTCCCGTCCGGCCCCAGGGCGCCGGCGCCGACCGTCTCGACACCCACCACTTCTGCGACGGTGGCGGGCCCCGGAGCGGGGATGAGGCTCACGTCGATCCGGGTCCCGTCGAAGGCCCCGACCCACACCGCGAAGGTTCCCGTCCCGTCCGCGCGAAGATCCAGGGTGTATCCGTGCGCGAACCACGACCCCGTCTCCTCCACGAGGTCGGCCGGCACCGGGACCGGCGCCACCACGGGATCCTGCGCCGCAACGGGGGCCGGTGAGCCGGCCGGGCCTGTCGGGCTCGGAGCGGAGGCGATCGCCGGATTCACCGCCCCCACCGCGAGGACACCGGCGACGACCGCCGACGCCACCGCGCGGAATGCAGACGTGCGATTTTCCGCGCTTCGTGTGCCGATATCGGTCCTCATGGGCTTACCGTATTCCCACGAGTCACACATCTCGATGCAGCGATTGCGTCGATCCGGTCACCAACACGCAACGGCCGGGCTAGAAGTTGGTACACGCCGGGGACGCACGCACCGTCCCATGACAGGACCGCGCGGGCCCGCGGGCCCGCCCGTCGACAAGGAGTCGTCCCATGACACGACCAACCACCCGAAGAGGGGTGAAGCCGCGGGAGACGTTCTCCCGTCGCTCCGTCTTCGTCTTCGCCGCCATCGGCTCCGCCATCGGCCTGGGCAACATCTGGCGCTTCCCGTTCGTCGCCTACGACAACGGTGGCGGCGCCTTCCTGCTGCCCTACCTGGTGGCACTTCTCACCGCGGGTCTCCCCCTGTTGTTCTTCGACTACGCCATCGGTCACCGCTTCCGCGGGTCCGCCCCGTTGAGCTTCCGGCGGATGAACCGGTTCGCCGAACCCATCGGGTGGATCCAGGTCCTGGTCTCCTTCGTCATCGCGGTCTACTACGCGGTCATCATCGCCTGGGCCGCCAGCTACGCCTGGTTCTCCGTCGATGAGCGGTGGGGCTCGACCTACGAGGAGTCCGCGACCTTCTTCGCCGAGGACTTCCTCCGCGCGGGCAGTGGGTTCGGCATCGATTTCGTGCCGGGCATCGCCATCGTCCTCGCGGTGGTCTGGATCGTCACCCTCGGCGTCCTCCTCGCCGGCGTGCAGAAGGGCATCGGACGAACCGCGATGTTCTTCGTCCCGCTCCTGGTCGCTCTGTTCGCGGCCCTGGTGGTCCGCTCCCTCTTCCTCGACGGCGCGCTCGAGGGTCTCAACAACTTCTTCACGCCCGACTGGGGCGTCCTCACGGAGCCGTCCGTGTGGATCGCCGCCTACGGTCAGATCTTCTTCTCCCTGTCGGTCGGCTTCGGCATCATGCTGACCTACTCGTCCTACCTCAAGCGCAAGACCAACCTCACCAGCTCCGGTCTGGTCGTGGGCTTCTCCAACTCGGCGTTCGAGGTCCTCGCGGGCATCGGCGTCTTCGCCACCCTCGGCTTCCTGGTGACCACGTCGGCGGGAGCCGGCTGGGACGATGTCGGGGGCGGCCCGGGCCTGGCGTTCATCGCCTTCCCCGCCCTCATCTCGCAGATGCCGGGCGGGCCGATCTGGGGCGTCGTATTCTTCGTCTGCCTCATCCTGGCGGGCCTCACGTCCCTGATCTCCATCACCGAGGTGGTCATCTCGTCCTTCCAGGACAAGATCGGGTCCTCGCGCACCGCGGCCACGCTGGCGGTGGGTGTCCCGATGGCCGCCATCTCCCTGCTTCTCATGCCCACAGAGACCGGCCTGCAGAATCTCGACATCCTCGACAAGTTCGTCAACAGTCTGGGCATCGTCGGCATCTCGCTCATCGCGTTGGTCGTGGTGATCTTCGGCATGCGCCTCGCCCCGCAGTTGCGCGATCACCTCAACTCGGTGTCCTCGTGGAGGGTGGGCACGTTCTGGATCGTGTGCCTGGCCGTCATCACGCCGCTCGTGCTCGGCTACTCCCTCATCCGCGAGATCATGACCCTGATCTCCGAACCGTACGAGGGGTACGAGGCATCCGTCCTCGGCGTCTGGGGTTGGGGCATGATCGCCACGATCCTCGTGCTGTCGGTGGTCCTGTCCCTCCTGCCGTGGCGCGGGTCCCGTCAGCTCGACGGCCCCCCGACGGTCGACGACGATCCGAGCGACTTCGCCTACGAGGAGGGCCTCACCCCTCCCGCCGCCGACCGCCCGTCCGGTGCGACGGCGTCCCCCCGCAAGACCAAGGAGGCCTGAGCAATGGATGCTCCCGCGATCATCATGATGGTCCTGTTCCTGCTCGTGATCTGGGGCGGACTCGTCGCCAGCATCGTCCACTACGTGAGCCACCCCGACGGGGTCGACGAGGGTGCCGTCCGAGAAGCGGCGGAACGCGGCAGGGGCTGACCCCGCCCAACCGCAGCTCCCGGCCCCGGTTCCGCCCACGGACCCGGGGCCGGGTCATTCCCGGCGGTCGCCCACCGCCGGGCCGTCGGAACCCGCCTCGTACTCCTCGAGCGGGACCCCGCCGGCCTCCCACGCCTCGATCACCGGAGTGAGGATCCGCCAGCACTCCTCGGCCACGTCACCGCGGACCGTCAGCAGTCGGTCGCCGTCGAGGATGCGTCCGAGGACCTCCCCGTACGGCAGCAGCTCGCTGTCCCCCAGGTCAGCGGACAGGCGGGTGCTCTCGAGCGTGAACCGGTCGTCGGCCGCGTTCGTCGCCAGGTCGAGGGACACCCGGTCGGGCGCGATCCCGATCGTCAGCCGGGTCGGCGGAACACCCCCCGAGAACGCCCCGGGCACGTGGCGCGGCGGCCGGAACGCCACCGTCACCCGCATCGAATCCTCGCCCAGCGCCTTGCCCGACCGCAGGAACACCGGCACCCCGGCCCACCGCTGGTTCCGTATCTCCAGGACGACCTCGGCGAACGTCTCGGTCCCCCGAGCCGGGTCGACGCCGTCCTCATCCGCGTAGGACACCACGTCCCTGCCACCCGCCCGCCCGGCGGTGTAGCGGCCCCGGCGCGAGGAGACGAGCGGATCGCCATCCCACACGCGCGTCGCACGCAGCGTGGTGACGATGCGGTCGTGGAGTTCGGTGGCGTCGAGGCGCGCGGGTGCATCCATCGTCGCCAGCGCCATCACCAGCAGCAGGTGGGACTGGAGCATGTCGACGAGCGCGCCCGCGGAGTCGTAGTACCCGGCGCGGCCCTCGAGGGCGAGCGTCTCGTCCGCGACCACGTCGATGCGCTCCACGTGTTCCGCGGTCCACACCGGCTCCATGATGCGATTGGCGAACCGCATGCCGAGGATGTTGAGCACGGTCGCCTCCCCGAGGAAGTGGTCGACCCGGTACACGCGGTCCTCGGGCACGAGGTCGGTGAGCAGTGCGTTCACCCTGCGCGCCGAGGCGAGGTCGTCGCCGAACGGCTTCTCCAGCGCGAACCGCACGTCGTCGCGCAGTGGGCGCCCGCGCAGGCCCTCACACGCTGCGGCCGTGACGGCCGGTGGGAGGGCGAAGTACAGCACCACCGGTCCGTCCAGCCCGTCGATGAAGTCGGAGAAGGCCTCGGCGTCCGTCACGTCCAGTTCGACGAACCGGGTCGAGTCCACGATCCCGTCGACCTGCTCCGGGGAGCGGTCTCCGGCGCGCAACGCACCGCGGACGAGGTCGCGCCAGTCACCGTCGTCCATCCCGGAACGCCCGGAGCCGATGACGGTGACGTCACGGTCGGGATCCGTGGCGAGCAGGGTCCCCAACCCGGGGAGCAGGAGTCGCTCGGTGAGGTCGCCACCGGCTCCCAGGATCGCGAGGGTGGGACGGTCGGTCGTGGTCGGCGACATGCCGCAGACGCTACCCGCGGGGCGGCGCCGCAGTAGCGTGTGACCATGGACACCAACAGCCCCGATGTCACGACCGACGCCCCCGCCGCCGAGCCTGCCGGGCAGGCCCCCGAGGAGATCCGTCACCTCATCCAGCAGTGGAAGCGCCTCGACGAACTGCTCGCCGGGCTCAAGAGAGACGACTGGATCGCGCCGACCCCTCTGCCGGGGTGGACCGTCCGAGATGTCGTGGCACACGTGGCGGGCACCGAGCACATGCTCGCCGGTGAGACGGTCCCGGACATCGAGTTGCCCGCCTCCGCCCGCGAGTACGTGCTCAACCCGATCGCGGAGCTCAACGAGAAGTTCGTACAGGAGGCGCGCCCGCTGGCTGTCGAGGACGCGTTCGAGGACTTCCGCGACGTCGTCGCCGAGCGCACGGAGCAGCTCTCCGAGATGAGCGCCGCAGACCTCGAGGCCGAGACCGACTCCCCCGTCGGCCGCGTTCCGTTCCGCCGCTTCATGGGCGTGCGGGTCTTCGACTGCTGGATCCACGAGGACGACATCCGGCAGGCCATCGGGATGCAGCATCACCTCGGCGGCGACATCGGCCGGTTCGCGGTCGGGGAGATCGTGACTGCCCTGCCCCGCATCGTCGGCAAGAAGGCCGCCGCGCCGGACGGCTCCCGGGTCCGGTTCCGCGTCACGGGTGAGGCGGGCACCGATCTGCCGCTGGCCACCGATGTCGTCGTGGACGGACGCGCAGCCCTCGCCGACGTCGACGACACCGCGCGGCCCACCGTGGAACTGGTCTTCGACACCCCGACCTTCGTCCGCGCGGCGACCGGCCGGATCGTCGCCGAGCCGGGCAGCGGCGTGGAGATCAGTGGCGACGAGGATTTGGGCCGGACGATCCTCGGGTCGCTGGCCTTCACCATCTGACGCCGTCGTCGCCCGTGTCCGGACCTCACATCGTCGTCATGGGCGTCTCGGGCGCCGGGAAGTCGACGGTCGCCCGTGTGATCGCCGAACGCCTCGGTGCGCCGTTCCTCGACGCCGATGACGTGCATCCGCCCGCCAACCGCCGGAAGCTGAGCGCCGGTGAGCCCCTGACCGACGATGATCGCCGGCCGTGGTTGGCCGCGGTCCGGGCCGGCATGCGGGAACGCGATCGGACGATGGGCAGCGGCACGGGGCTCGTCGTCGCGTGTTCGGCGCTGCGACGTGCCTATCGCGACATCCTGCGGCAGGTGGAGCGCCCGGTGTTCTTCGTCGAACTCGGCACCGACCCCGAGCTCATCGCGGCCCGACTCGCCGCCCGCCGGGGGCACTTCGCGTCCCAGCGAATCCTCGAGTCCCAGCTGAGCACCGTGGAGCCGCTCGAGGCCGACGAGACCGGGATCGTCTGCCCGATCACGCTGCCGGTGTCCGAGATCGCGGACGAGGTCCTCGCCGCTCTCTGACCCTGTTCTCGCCGCCCTCTGACGCACCCCGCCAACGGGTCAGTCCGCGCCCCCTCGCCGGCGGGTCAGTCCGCGTCGCGTCGCGGCCACCCCGGGACGTCGTCGAGAACGGAGCCGTTGCCCAGCTGCGAACCGGTGATGACGCTCCTGCTCCCGTCGCTCTCCAGGATGACGGCGGCGACCTCGCCGAGGTCCCCGATACCCGAGGAGCGGAGGGTCTGGCGGATGTCGGCGTGCGTGAGCCGGTGCCGCGCCAGCTGGTCGTCGAGGATGACCCCGTCGCGGACGAGCAGAGTCGGCTGTGCGGTGAGGGCCTTACGCCCGCCCGGCAGTCGCCTCAACTGGGAGACGACGTACTGCAGGAGGACGAGCAGCGCCAGGGCGACCGCGCCCTCGGCCCACGACACGTCGGAGCTGAGGATGATGGTCGCCAGCGTCGAACCCAGCGCGACGGTGACGATGAAGTCGAAGGCGTTGAGCTGCGCGAGGGTGCGCTTGCCGAACGCCCGGATCGCCACCACGAGGAAGACGTACGCCGCGGTGCCCACGAGGAGTATCCGGAGGATGTCGGACCAGTTGTCGAACCACATGCCCGGACCGTACCGCCGGCGCAGTACGGGTATCCGCTCGAATTCCGTACGCACGAGCACACAAGCGCCCACACTGTGAGGAATGGCTGATACTTCGACGCAAGTCCGTTGCCTCTGTCGATCCGGGGCGACCTGTTGCGGTGATTCGTCCCAGGAGGCGCAATGGATGCCGTGCCACCCTTCAGTGCACTCGTGCGATGTGATCTGACACGTCACTTCGGTCGGCACTCGGCGTTGTTGCTACTGCGCGCTGTGGTGCTCGAACGCACGTTCCGGGTGGTGCTCACGTTGCGGATCTGCCAGGCCTTGGCGGCGCGCAAGGCCGCCGGGACGCTGTTGCTTCCGGTTGCAGTGGTCCTGCACCGCATGGCCAGCGCCTCAGCCGGTGTCGATCTACCGTGGCGAACGCGGATCGGGGCGGGGTTCCGGCTGTTCCACGGGTGGTCGGCGGTGCTCAATCCGGGGGCCGTGGTGGGGACGAACGTCTCGTTCTTCCATGGCGTCACGATCGGTCAGGGAGATCGTATCGCCGTTGACGGCACGCGCACGACCGGGTATCCGGTCATCGAGGATGATGTGTGGATCGGACCGCACGCCGTGGTGGTCGGCGGGCTCACCGTCGGACGCGGTGCCCGGATCGCCGCGGGGGCTGTCGTCACCAAGGACGTACCACCGGCAACGATGGTGGCGGGCAATCCAGCGGAGGTTGTGCGCACCGACGTGCCGCCTGACGTCGAGAACCGTGCCGACGTCGGGGTCACCCTGACCGGGGAGTGATCACTGCCCGGTTGAGCCGGTCACCGTCGGAGGTGGCCCTCTACCTCTCCGACATCGGAGTGGCGAAGTGCTGGACGTAGAGATGAGCCTCCGGGAGGCCCTGGTACGCGGCCGTCCGCAGGCAGACACCCACGCGGGTGAGGTCCGGGTCGAGGATGTTCTCCCTGTGGCCCGGGCTCTGCATCCAGTTGGCGACCGGATCCGGACCGCCCGTGGACGAATAGAACAGGTTCTCGGCAGCCCTGGAGTAGTCGACACCGGCCTGCCGGATGAACGTGGACGGGCCGCCGCTGCCATCGGGCGCGGTGTACCCCCAGTAGTCCCTCGCGATCATGTCGTCCGCTTTCGCGCAGGCACTGTCGCGGAGCCTCTCGCTGGCGTCCAGGGGCGGAAGGCCGTTCTCGCTCCGCTGTACGTTCGTCTCCGCTTCTACCGGGGACGGATCCGCCGGGGGCTCGACCGCAGTCCGACCCTCCGGGGCCACCGACGAGAGCTGCCCGTTCACCGCAGTATCCAACTCGGCGCAACCGCTCACCACCGTCCAGCCCACCAGGATCAGCGACGCGGCCGCTGCTCTCGCGGCTGTCCGGCTACTCATCCTGATCACCCGATCCGAGTGGAAAGACCAGTGCGCCCGGGGAGACTTGAACTCCCACGTCCGTAGACACTGGAACCTAAATCCAGCGCGTCTGCCAATTCCGCCACGGGCGCGTCACCCGGGGATACCGGGCGAGATGAGTTTACCGTGTGGTCAGCGGTACCGTGGAGGCGTGTCCGACACCCTTGGCTCCCACGCGACCGGAAGTGCCACGGCTTCCGGCGACCCGGCGCGGACCAGGGTCAAGCACCGCCCGGCGTGGATCGCGTTCGTCGTCCTGGGGGCGATCTTCTGCATGGGCATGGGGCTGTGGCAGCTCGCCCGCTACCAGGAGGCCACCGGGACCGCGCAGAACCTCGGGTACACGTTCATGTGGCCGTTCCTCGCCGGGTTCCTCGTCTACGCGTACCTGAAGTACGTGCGCATGGAGGCCGACGAGGGTGACCGGATCGCCGCCGCGGACGGCGTCGACGGTGGGCACCGCGCGGGGGGCGACGCGGAAGACGACGGCGGCGGCGACGACGGCGACGACGACGACGAGGTCGGCCGGCCCTCCGGAGTCACTGCGATCACCGGGAAGAACCGAACCGGCCGGCGCCGCGGCCCCGTCATGACGGAGATCCCCTCGGACCTGCTGCCGACGCGTCGACCCGCCCGTGACGAAGCGGTCCGGGACGAGGGCCTGGACGCCTACAACTCTTATCTCGCCGAACTCGCCCGGAAAGACCGGGCCGACGGCACCCATCAGGAGAAGCCTGCTTCATGACCGCCGCAGCCACCCAGCAGACCGACAACCGCAAGCCCGATCCGGGGGGCAGGATCGCCGGCGCGCTCAAGCGCTATCGGGTCCTGGCCTGGATCACCGGCGTGTGGTTGCTCGTGCTCACCGTGGAGATGATCTACAAGTACCTGATCTTGGAGAACTCGTCCGACGCCCCGGACTGGTTCACCTACATCGGTCAGGCCCACGGTGTGTTCTACATCCTGTACCTCTTCATGACGCTCGACCTGGCGATCAAGGCCCGCTGGCCCGCGTCTCGGACCCTGCTCACCGCGCTGGCGGGGACGATCCCGTTCCTGTCGTTCTGGTTCGAGCACAGGCGGACCCGCGACGTGCGCACCGAGTACGCGGTCTGACCCACCCCCCGTCATCGACAAGGACGTTCCGCACCCTCGCCTCTCGGGCGACGTGTGCGGAACGTCCTTCTCGTCGGGGTGCTGTCAGCCGCGGTGCTGTCAGCCGCGGTGCTGTCAGGCCGCGGTGCTGTCAGCCGCGCTCGGCGAGCACGCGCAGGGCCGGAACGAGGGCGCGCAGGGCACGGCCGCGGTGTGAGTCCGCGTCCTTCTCCTGCGGGCTGAGCTCGGCTGCCGCACGATCCGACCCTTCGGGCAGGAACAGCGGGTCGTACCCGAACCCGCCCTCCCCGCGCGACTCCCGCAGCACGCGCCCCGGCCAGCGACCCTCCTCGACGACCTCGCCGGGCACGCCCGGTCCGACCAGCGCGCACGCCGAGACGAACGCCGCCCCCCGGCGCTCGTCCGGGACGTCGGACAACTGCGCGAGCAGGAGTTCGTTGTTGGCGGCGTCGTCGCCGTGCCGTCCGGACCAGCGCGCCGAGAGCACCCCGGGCATCCCGTTCAGGGCGTCCACCGCCAGTCCCGAGTCGTCCGCCAGGCACGGCAGGCCGGTCGCCAGCGCACCGGACCGGGCTTTGATCAGCGCGTTGTCCGCAAAGGTGGCGCCGTTCTCGGGCTCCTCCGGGTACTCCGGCACCTCGTCCAGTCCCACCGGCTCGATGCCGACGATCCCCGCCGACTCCAGCACCCGGCGCAGCTCGGCCAGCTTCTTGGCATTACGGCTCGCGACCACCAGGCGAACGGTCACGACTACCGCCCCCGGTTCCGTGCGGCCGGCGGCGAGGGCAACTCGCCCGGGTACGGCGCCGCGAGGGCTTCGCGCTGTATCTCGAAAAGTCGCTCGCAGCCGGCCTGCGCCGAGTCGAGCATCGCGTCCAGCAGGTCGCGGCCGAACGCCGCGCCCTCGGCGGTCCCCTGGACCTCGATGAGCTTGCCTCCGTCGGTGCACACCACGTTCATGTCCACCTCGGCCCGCGAATCCTCCTCATAGGGCAGGTCGCACAGGACGCGGCCGTCGACGACGCCGACGCTCACCGCGGCGACCGCCCCGGTGAGCGGGTTGCCGGTGACCGCGCCCTTGGCCTGCAGCCACGTGATCGCGTCCGCCAGGGCCACGTACGCGCCGGTGATCGCCGCGGTCCGTGTCCCGCCGTCGGCCTGCAGGACGTCGCAATCCAGCGCGATCGTGTTCTCCCCCAGCGCGGACAGGTCGATGCAGGCCCGCAGGGAGCGGCCCACCAGACGGCTGATCTCGTGGGTGCGTCCGCCCACCTTGCCGCGGACCGACTCCCGGCCCGAGCGCTCGTGGGTCGCGGCCGGCAGCATCGCGTACTCCGCCGTCAGCCATCCCAGGCCCGAACCCTTGCGCCACCGCGGCACGCCCTCGGTGACGCTGGCCGTACACATGACGCGGGTCTGCCCGAAGGTGACGAGGACCGACCCCGCCGGGTGCGAGGTGAATCCCCGCGTGATGGTCACGTCACGCAGGTCGGCGTCGCCGCGTCCGTCTGCTCTGCTGATGCTCGATGAGGTCACGACCGCCGATCCTAGCCGCCGGACGCCCGCGCCTGAGGGGCAGGCGGCGTGGGTGGGGCCGTAGCGGGGAGGGACGCGGCCGGGGGGTGCCGACCCCGCCTCCTAGACGGTGATCAGCAGATCCGGCTCCGCCAGCAGGATCTCCCCGCCGAACTCGGCGGCCGCCTCCGCGCGGACCGCCTCGCGGTCCACCCACGGCGGGATGTGGGTCAGCACGAGACGACCCACGCCGGCGCGGTGAGCGGTCAGGCCCGCCTCCGCCCCCGACATGTGGATGCCCGGCGGGCGTCCCTCCTCGTGCGTCCAGGACGCCTCACAGAGCAGGACGTCCGCGCCGACCGCCAGCTCGACCAGGGCATCGCAATAGGCGGTGTCCCCGCTGTACGCCAGGACCCGGCCGCTACGGGAGGTCAGGCGCATTCCGTACGACTCCGGAGGATGCTCCACCCGGTCGGCCCGCACCCTGAGGGCCACCTCGTCGTCGTCGCCCCTCATCTCCACCTCGGGCGCGACGTCCCACGTGGCCACGTCGAACGTGTCCGACAGGTCGTCGACCGTCCCCGGCTCCTCCGCCGACGCCACCCCGATCCGGTAGGCCGTCCCGGACGGCCCGACCAGCGGCACGCGGCCCGCGCCCTTCGCACCGGGGCCGAAGCGCCGCAGGACCAACAGACTCGGGACATCCAGGCAGTGGTCGGCGTGGAGGTGGGACAGCAGGACCGTCGCGTCCTCGGGGGCCACGTGTCGTTGCAGCGCGCCGAGGACACCGGGCCCCATGTCGATTACCACGGGGGCGAGACCGTCGACCTCCACGAGATACCCGGACGCCGGCGAGGTGGGTCCACCGATACTTCCCGAGCACCCGAGGACAGTCAGAAACATGGGCACCATCGTGCCACGTCGCACCGCGTGTCGTGGTGTTCGCGGCTGTGCCCGCGATGCGTGTCACCGTCCATCAGTCCGCCACCGCCCGCCCGACGGTCACCAGACCGGGGCCGAGGAACCGTGACGCCACCCGGCGGAAGGCGTCGGGATCACCGGTGACGAGGTACTCGTGGGTCGCCGGCTCGGCCGCGTCGTGCGGCCGCAACAGGTCCTGCGCGGTGAGTACCCGCAGCACGTCCTTGGCGGTCTCCTCCGCGCTCGAGACCAGCGTGACGTGGTCCCCCGCCGCCAACTGCACCACACCGGACAGCAACGGGTAATGGGTGCACCCCAGCACCAGGGTGTCGACGTCGGCGTCGCGGATCGGAGCGAGATACGCCTCCGCCAACCCGAGCACCTGACGGCCACTGGTGATACCGCGCTCGACGAACTCGACGAACTTCGGACACGCCACCGACGTCAGCTCGATCCCGGCGGCCGCAGCCACCGCGTCGTCGTACGCCCGCGACGCCACCGTCGCGCGGGTGGCGATGACCCCGATCCGGCCCGACCGGGTGGTGGCCACCGCGCGCCGGGCCGCCGGCTGGATGACCTCCACGACCGGTACCGGGTAGCGCTCGCGGGCGTCGCGGAGCATCGCCGCCGACGCCGTGTTGCACGCGATCACCAACACCTTGACCCCGCGGTCGACGAGTTGGTCCGCCACCGCGAGGGCGTGCGCCCGGACCTCGGCCAGCGGCAACGGACCGTACGGCCCGTTGGCGGTGTCACCTACGTAGACCACCGACTCATCGGGTAACTGGTCCACGATCGCCCGGGCCACCGTCAGACCGCCGGCGCCGGAGTCGAACACCCCGATGGGAGCCTGCGGGTCGGGGCGCGTCACCTCCGCGGTCCGGCGGACCACCGCGGCTGGGTGGCGAGCTGCTGCTGCGGTTTCCGGTCGCGCTTGAGGCCGTACGCCGACGCCACGCCGCCGATCGCGCCCCCGAGATGGCCCTGCCAGGACACTCCGTCCAGCATCGGCGACAGGCCCGCCAGCGCCTCGAGCCCGTAGTAGAAGCCGATGACCAGTCCGATCACCAGGTGCAGGATGCGCCGGGAGAAAAAGCCCCGGACGATGACGTAGAAGATGTAGCCGAACACGATCCCGGAGGCCCCGATGTGGACGGTCCCGGTGCCGCCGAGCAACCAGGACACCACTCCCGAGATCAGCCACGACACGAGGGTGACGGTGACCAGCGGCCGGATCCCGGACAGGGCGATGATCGACCCCAGCACGAGCAGGGCGATCGAGTTGCCGATCAGGTGCGCCCAGTCCCCGTGCAGCAACGGCTGGAACACGATGCCGAGCAGCCCGTCCGTCGCCAGCGGCTGGACCCCGTAGCCGTCGAGGGTCTGCTGGGGTCCGATCGCCGCGATGATCACCTGGTCCGCCGCCTCGACCACCCACATCAGGGCGACGAATGACCACAGCAGGACCAGGGCCGGCCAGCGCCGCGGCCCCGGGTCTACCGGGCGGGTCGGGCCGGCGCCGGTACCCGGCCACGGCGAACGGGGGTCTCGGTTCACGATGTTCTCCTCATTGCCCGTCGTCTCACAGCCCGTCGTCTCACAGCCCGTCCAGGGCCGTGCACAGGGAGTCCTGCATGAAGGTCAGCCAGTGGTACACGTCCAACTGGGCGGACCGGGGGTCATCGTCGGGCACGTACTCGGGGATGTCGGTGGCGGCGACCCCGTCGGACGAGCCCGCCTCCAGCAGGACCGCGCCCAGCCCCAGTCGCACGTCGTTGAGGCAGCGCATCCAGGAATTCGCCTGCTCGAGGGTCAGCGACACCGTCCCGCCCCGCGACGGCAACGAACGCAACACCACGCCCGCGCAGCCGAGTTTCGCGTCGATGATCGCCGGCTCGTGGATCATCCGCATGCCCGAGTTGTGGGCCCGCGCGACGGCCGCACCGTCCGTGTCGGACCCGTCCGCACGGTCGGCCGCCTCAGGGCGGTGGAAGTCCGGCAACAACCGCGCCAGGGGCGCCTCGGCGGGCACCTGCGAGTGGCCACTGCGCATCCCCGTGATCTCGGCCAGCTCATCGCGCGGGGCGGAGTCCCGGCGCTGTTCGAGCATGTCCACCACGTTGGAGACCAGGGCGTGCAGGATCTGCACCTCATGGTTCTCCATGACCGACTTGATGCGCGCCCCACCGAGGGACGCCTTGCGCTGCCACGCCTTCACCGCCTCACGCCTCCCGCTGCATCGTGGCCCACAGTCCGGCCTCCTGCAGCTTGCGGACGTCGTTCTCGACCTTGTCGCGGCTGCCGGACGACACCACCGCCCGACCGTCGTTGTGGACCTTGAGCATCAGGTCATGCGCCTTCTCCCTGCTGTAGCCGAACACCCGCTGGAACACGTACGTCACGTAACTCATCAGGTTCACCGGGTCGTCCCAGACCACGGTGAGCCAGGGGCTGTCCACCCCGCCGTCGAGGTCCGCGTCCGTGGACTCCACGGGCGCGGCCGACGGCATCGCCATCACCGGGGCGGTGCTCCGGACGGCCGCAAGCGGTGTCGTCACAGGGTGCATGGAACCCAGGATACGGATTCCCGCCGGGTAGGCCACGCCGTAGAGTCGCCCCCGTGACCCCGCCGACTCCCTCCCATGTCACGCCCCCCACCGGGCGACCGTCCACCGCCCTGCTCACGGACAAGTACGAGCTCACCATGATCCGGGCGGCCCTGGCGGACGGCACCGCCGACCGGCCGTGTGTGTTCGAGGTCTTCGCCCGACGCCTGCCCTCCGGCCGTCGGTACGGGGTGGTCGGCGGCACCGGTCGGCTCCTCGAACGCGTGGCGGACTTCCGGTTCGACGACGAGGAGATCGAGGCGCTGTCGGATTCGCTCGACGAGCGGACCACCGACTGGCTCCGCGACTTCCGCTTCACGGGTGACGTCGACGGCTACGCGGAGGGCGAACTGTTCTTCCCCGGCTCGCCCGTGCTGAGCATCCGGGGCGGGTTCGCGGAGTGCGTCGTACTCGAGACCCTGGTCCTGTCCGTGCTCAACCACGACAGCGCGATCGCCTCCGCCGCCGCGCGGATGACCTCCGCGGCGTACGGCCGCCCCATCATCGAGATGGGGTCCCGCCGCACACACGAGGAGGCGGCGGTCGCCGCGGCCCGGGCCGCCTACCTCACCGGGTTCGCCTCCACCTCCAACGTGGAGGCGACGCGTCGGCACGGGGTGCCGTCCGCCGGGACGTCCGCCCACTCGTTCACCCTGCTGCACACCGGCCCGGAGGGTCCGGACGAGGCGGCCGCCTTCCGCTCGCAGGTGAAGACCCTCGGTGTGGACACCACCCTCCTTGTGGACACCTACGACATCGCGAAGGGCGTGGCGACGGCGATCGAGGTCGCCGGGCCCGGACTCGGCGGCGTCCGCATCGACTCCGGGGACCTGGGGGTGCTCGCCCGCCAGGTCCGCGGTCAGCTGGACGCCCTCGGCGCCCGCAACACCCGGATCGTGGTCTCCGGGGACCTCGACGAGTACGCGATCGCCGCTCTGCGCGCGGAGCCGGTCGACGTATACGGCGTCGGAACCCGGCTCGTGACCGGCTCGGGCGCCCCGACCGCCGGCATGGTCTACAAACTCGTCGAGGTCGACGGGATCCCCGTGGCCAAGCGCTCCGCCCAGAAGGAGTCCCTGCCCGGCGCCAAGCGGGCGGTCCGCCACCACCGCCGCTCGGGCACCGCCGTCGAGGAGGTGCTGCTGCCGTGGTCCGGGGACGCCCCCGGGGAGCCCGGTCTCGAGACGCGCGATCTCATGGTCCCGCTGATCCGGGGCGGCGAGACCGTACCCGGGCTCCCGACCCTCGAACAGTCACGCGCCCACCACGCCGCCGTGATGGTGTCCCTGCCGTGGGAGGGGCTCGCGCTGAGTCAGGGCGACCCCGCCATCCCCGTGAGGGTCATACCCCCGGCCACCCGCTGAGCGGAGCAATCGGTCGACCGCCGACGCGCCCGGGTGGGCCCCGAGCCGGCCGGGTCTGCCCCCGAGCCGCCCGGGTCTGCCCCCC
>NZ_JAALDT010000156.1:0-3631 GCF_014144995.1 Dietzia sp. DQ11-71
GGGCGCCGTAGGAGGGGGCGACGACCGAGGGGGCCGCGGGGGTCAGGTCAGTCGGGCGAAGTTCTGGGTGGAGTACAGCTTCCGGCTGTCGGCGACCTCCACGCCCACACCGAGGTGGGTGTGCACCGGGTTGAGTAGGTTGAGGCGGTGCGGAAGCGAGTTCATCCACTGCTGGACGAGCGCCTCGCCCGAGGCGCCGCACCAGTTCTGCAGCACGTTCTCGCCGTAACTGGTCCACTTGCCGTCGCTGAGCGGCGTTCCGTCGTAGGTTGCCGCCATCAGGGCCTTGATCTGCGGATTGTGCGTCATGGCGTCCACGCTGGCCATCTGTTCGCTCCAGTCCTGGGCGATCCGGTCCAGGCTGGCGAGGCGCGTGACGGGGTTGAGGCCGCGGGAGACGCGCTCGCGGTTGGTGTACTCGTGGATGTCCGCGATCACCTGCTCGGTCTCCGCCGGGGTCGCCTGCTCACAGGGGGCGGGCGCGCCCACGGTGAACTGGAGCGACTGGGCGGCGGTGACGGGGGCGGCCAGGGCGAGGAAGGTGGCGGCAGCGGCGGCGACGGCGCCGATGCGCCGCCTGACGATGGTTCGCATTGAGGGGATTCCTGAGGGGTTGGGGGAACGTCGGGGGAGGACATGTGACCGAGGGAAGCCACGAATCTGAGGATAAGGTCAGTTCTTCGAGATCGCCGCATTATCGACCCCCGCGACACAATTTTGTGCACCCTCAAAACTGCAGGTCAGGCGCCCAGGTTGCTGACTCGTCACACAGACATTCGTCCAGTAAGGCGTGCGACGCCTCCGGATCGATGTTCGGGCGTGCCCCTGATCGGCCCGCATCGCCACGGGCGGTCCGGACGCCCCGGTGAGCGAAAATTCCTCTACCGCGGGGTCGGGCGACCGGATACCGGGCAGAATCAGCCCCCATGGGCCACAGTCACTCTCACCTCCTCAGTCCCCTCGCCGTCGGGCATCTCACCCTGCGCAACCGCGTGGTCATGGGGTCCATGCACACCGGGTTGGAGGACCGCTCGAAGCACCTGCCCGAGCTCACCGCCTACTTCGCCGAGAGGGCGCGCGGCGGGGCCGCCCTCATGGTCACCGGCGGGTACTCGCCCAACGTGGAGGGGTGGCTGCTGCCGGCCGGGTCGATGATGGCCTCGCGCCGGATGGCCGACAAGCACCGCGGCCTCACTGACGCCGTCCATGCCGAGGGCGCCCACATCCTCCTGCAGGTCCTCCACGCCGGCCGCTACGGATACCAGCCGTTCGTCCGCTCGGCCGCGTCGACCAAGTCGCCGATCAGCATGTTCAGAGCGCGCGCCCTGAGCGCCCGGGGTGTCGAGCGGACGATCGACGACTGGGTCCGGGCCGCCCGCCTGGCCCGGCGCGCGGGGTATGACGGCATCGAGATCATGGGCTCGGAGGGCTACCTCATCAACCAGTTCCTCGCCGCCCGGACCAACGACCGCACCGACTCGTGGGGCGGCACCGCGAGCAGGCGGATGCGGTTCGGAGAGGAGATCGTGCGCCGCATCCGCGCCGAGGTGGGCCGCGACTTCCTGCTGCAGTACCGGATCAGCCTGCTCGACCTGGTCGACGGCGGCCAGTCGTGGGAGGAGACCGCCGAACTCGCGCAGCGCCTCGAGGCCGTTGGTGTCGACGTGTTCAACACCGGCATCGGCTGGCACGAGTCCCGCATCCCCACCATCGTCACCTCCGTGCCGCGGGCCGCGTTCGTCGACCTCACGGCCCGGCTCAAGCAGACCGTCGGTGTCCCGGTGATCGCGTCCAACCGCATCAACACCCCGGACATCGCGGAGCAGATCATCGCCCGCGGTCAGGCGGACCTGGTGTCCATGGCGCGGCCGCTCCTGGCGGACCCGGCGTTCGCCGCCAAGGTCGCCGAGGGGCGGGCCGACGAGATCAACATCTGCATCGCCTGCAACCAGGCCTGCCTCGATCACACCTTCGCCAACAAGCGTGCCTCCTGCCTGGTCAATCCGCGCGCCGGCCGCGAAACCGAGCTCCTGCTCACCGTGGCCCCCACCCGGCGGCGGGTGGCGGTGGTCGGCGCGGGACCCGCGGGGCTGGCGTGCGCCGAGGCCGCCGCGTCCCGCGGACTCGCGGTGGAGGTCTTCGAGGCGGAGGACGAGCTCGGCGGGCAGTTCCGCTACGCGATGCGCGTGCCGGGCAAGGAGGAGTTCGCGGCGTCGATCGCCTATTTCAGCCGGCGCCTGGACGTCCTCGGCGTGCCGGTGCACCTCGGCCGCCGCGCCCACCCGGACGATCTCGCGGGCTTCGACCACGTGGTGATCGCCACCGGGGTGCGGCCGCGCGAGATCACGATCCCCGGCGCCGACCACCCCATGGTCATGACCTATCCCGAGCTGCTCACCGGCACGCGGACCCCCGGCCGCCGGGTCGCGGTGATCGGTGCCGGTGGCATCGGCGTGGACGTCTCGCAGTTCCTGCTGGCCGGCGGGCCCGGGATCGCCGTCGACGGCCGCGAACCGAGCGGCCACTCCACGGATGTGGAGGCGTGGCGGCGCCACTGGGGCGTGACCGATCCGGCGCTCGAGCGCGCGGGACTGGGCACGGCCGTGCACGCCGAACCGGCCCACGAGGTGCACCTGCTCCAGCGCAAGACCTCCCGCATCGGCCGGGGCCTGGGCAAGACCACCGGCTGGGTGCACCGCGCCGAGCTCGAGGCCGGCGGCGTGCGGAAGCACACCGGGGTGACCTACGTGAAGGTCGACGACGACGGGCTGCACATCCTCGACGCCGACGGCCGTCCGCAGCTCGTGCGTGTGGACTCGGTCGTGGTGTGCGCGGGCCAGGAATCGGTGCGCGACCTGGTGGGGGTGGCCGATCAGCTGGGCGGCGGGGTGAACGGACGGGTCCACGTGATCGGCGGCGCGGACGTGGCCGCCGAGCTCGACGCCAAGCGCGCGATCAAGCAGGGAGTGGAGCTCGCGGCAGCCCTCTAGGAACCGCAGCGCACCTCGCGGCGGCGGTCGACGATGCTGAACGCCAACGCGCCCGCGGCCAGCGCGGCGATCAGCCCGAGCGCCACCCGGAACGCAAGCAGCCAGTCGTCCTGGGTCTCGACGATCCAGAACAACACGCCCGGCACCATCGCCGTGCCCACCGCGGTGCCCATGCGCTGGCCCAGCGAGATGATGCTGCCGGCGACCCCGCCGTACTCGGGGTCCACCGCGCGCAGGGTGAGCGTCTGGTTGGGGGAGATGGTCATGCCCTGCGCGGTGCCCATCATCGCGGCGGGGGCCATGAAGATCAGGTAGCTCACCGCACCGGACTCCACGACGCCCGCGAGCAGGATGAACGTCAGCAGCGCGGTGATGGTGAGGCAGAAACCGCCGATGACCATCCGCCGCCCGAGTCGGAGCACGAACCGTCCCGCGACCTGCGCCGAGATGGCGGCGAGGACCGAGGCGGGCAGGCTGATGAACGCCGAGTCGATGGGCGCGTAGCCCAGGTGGAACTGCAGGTACATCGGCATGACGATCCACAGGCTCGTGCCGCCCACGAAGTAGATCGACACGATGATCATGCCGTTGCGGAACGCCGCGTCGCGGAAGATCTCGGGGTTGACCAGCGGCGGCCGCCC
>NZ_JAALDT010000157.1:0-5791 GCF_014144995.1 Dietzia sp. DQ11-71
GCGGCGTCTGCGTTACCGCCCATGTGCCCCACCCCCTGACCGTCTGGTTGGTATCGAATCTGTGTTCTACGATACGCACACGCATTCGAACAGGCAAGGGTTTTTTTCGCTTCTGGCCTATCCATTGAATTGCAATCACCGATCGCCCATTTCAGCGAAATGTATGATCCACTCTTCTTGATTGCTTGGGGTGGATGCCCCGTAGACCCAAACTCGGAGGCGTTCCATGACCAAGACCATCACCTGTGCCGGAGCCGTGGCCGCCGCGCTCCTCGTCTTCTCTACGGGGGCCGCCGCCGCCCAGACTTCGGAAGCCACCGGCTCCGACTCCCTCCCGGGAGCATCGGAGACCGAGGGGGGCTATCTCGGCGAGGCTGGCGAGCTGCTGCCCGGTTCCGTTACAGGTTCTCTGCCCGGTTACGCCTCCGGACCGCTGGGTTCCACCGCCACCCTCGTGTGCAATCTCGGTTCGGCGGCCGGCGCTGCCGCCAACCTGATGGGCGTGCCGTTGCAGGTTCCGGTGGGAGTCATCTGCATGGTCCTCAACCCGGTCGCCGAGTCGGCGGATGCGCTGCTCGAGGGAGACGTCCAGGGTTCCGTCGGCGCGGTGGTGTCCGGTGTGCCGCTGGTCGGCGCGTCGCTCGAGGATCAGATTGACACCGGGTCCGCCACCGAGTCGGTGGAGGGGTCCGTGGGTGATCGACTGGGTTCTGTCTCCGAGGCCGCGCTGACTCCGGAGAACTGAGGCGGCTTCCGCGCCCCGCGCCCGGACTCCAACCCCAAGGCCCTGGCTAAGGGGCGGGGTCGATCCGGGTGGTGGGCGTCGGCCTACCTAACGCTGCTGGCGCCCGAAGGCGTGCGGTTCGACGGGCTGCTGCGCCAGGGGTAGGCCGGACACCACGAGTCGGTAGGACTCGGTGACCAGCTCGGAAACCATGTCCGCGGTCAGCGTGCCGCCGGGGTGCAGCGAGATCCAATGCCGCTTGTTCATGTGGTACCCGGGCGTGATGTCGGCGTGCGCATCGCGCAGGGCCATCGAGTCCGACGGCAGTGCCTTGAGGATCACCTGACGCTCGCCGTTGACGACCGCGTGGAACATGAACATCTTCCCGCGGACCTTGAACACATCGAAGTCCGGCCCGAACGGGAACTCCAGAGTCGACGCGGGCAGTTCGCGGGCGCGCATCGCCGCGCGCTTCTGGAGTTCCCGTCCGTTCATGCCGTCGACGCTACCGTCGCCGGCTCCGCGCCCGGCTCTGCGCCCGGGCGGGGGGACGCTGCGGTTCGCCCGGCGTGTCGTCGTCCCGGGCCAGCCGGGAGACGAGCGGGTTGGCGAGCGTCCCCGCGAACTGCAATGACCCGGCCTGATCGGTCAGGTCGACCATCTGCCGCGTATTACGCAACTGCAGGCGGTTGAGGCACGAGTGCTTGAACCGCGGAGCGAACAGCGCCTCCCAGGTGGAACGGTGCACCTCGCCGTCGCGACCGCCGCCGGGAGCCAGGGTCTCCAGGCACTGCCGCGTCTCGTCCCAGAACTGATCCGCCTCGAGCACCCCGGCGACGTCGAGGATCGCGGCGAGGTGGCGCAGCACCCCGTCCATGACGTCGGTGTGGACGCTCAGTGCGGCTGTCTCCGCGTCCACCACGTGGCGGATCCGCTCGAGCCCAGAGGGCAGAGGCCGGTCACGCACCACGGCGACCTCCTCGCCGATGTCCTTGAACAGCGCCCGGCGCACGGTGTGGTCGGGGCCCATCACCACGATCACGTTCTCACCGTGCGGCATGAAGACCAGCCCGTGCACGAGCAGGCACCTCGCGACGGGCAGCACGTAGGCGTCGAGCAGCGCCCGGAGCCAGGTGCGGGCGTCCAGGCCCGACCGCTCGAGGTGCTCGACGGCGAGGGACCGCCCGTGCAGGTCCACGTGCAGCATCGAGGCCAGCGTGACGGCACGTTCTCCGGGGGCCAGCCGTGAAACGGGGCTCTCGCGCCACAGGGCCGCGATCATCTTGGTGTGCGGCCCCTCGTCCGAGATCCCGGCCGCGGCCGCCCGGTGGTAGGCGTCGCCGGTGTAGCCCACGGCGGCGACCTCCCGCAGGATCTGGAAATCCAGCGCGCGCAACACCGGATCCGAGGCGACGACCCCGGCCACCCAGTCGTTGACGGCCGGGGTGTCGCGCGTGTACTTCGGCGACAGGCCGCGGGTGAACCCCATGTTCTGCACGGCGAGGGCGGTCTTGACGTAGCCGCGCTCGGGGTGGGTCACGTCGAAGAAGGTGCGGACGGACTGCTGTGGCCGGTACTCGCTGTCGGATTCGCCCAGGTGGACCAGGTCGTGGCGCGCGAGATCGGGGGCGAACGCCACCGCGACCTCGTGCTGCCACTGCCAGGGGTGTACGGGCAGGAGGCGGTAGTCGGCGGGGTCGAGGCCCAGTGAGCGCAGCCGGTCATCGCACCGTACGAGCGCCTCGGTGCCGAACTCGCGCGCGTAGTGGTCGCGCTCGTCGAGGCCCGCGACGGTGGCCAGGTGGCTCAGGCCGCGGCGGGCTGCCAGCCACACCAGCCGGACGGTCGACGGGGCTTCGGGCGTGTAACGGTGACGGTCGGACAGACCCAGGCCCACGCGGCCGTTGTTGGCGACGAACCCGGGATGCCCCTCGGTCATCGCGCCCTCGACCTCCTGCAGGTCGGCCTCCGCGAGCTGCTGCGCGGGTCGATCGCGGTGGTGCAGGCAGAACGCCGCCGAGCCGAGCGTGGCCGCGATCTCCTCCAGGTAGGTCCCCACGAGCGACCCGGGGATCCCCAGATGGGGCGCGAGGGTGAGGATCAACTCCTGCGCGTCCGGCTCGACCGGGACGCCGTCGACCTCGCGGCACAGCGAGGCCTCGTCGATCGCCCAGTGCTCCAGCGGCAGCACCCGCGCGCGGAACGTCCACCGTTCGCTGCCGGCGCGGACCGCGTAGACATCGGGTCCGGCGTCGGTGTGAGTGGAGCGGGTGGGCGCGAGGAGCCGCTCGTGGGAGAACTCGGCCAGCGCCTTGGCGCAGAGGTGGCGGTGCGCGCGGCGCATGGCGTGACCGGTGAGGTGGGCGTGGGGTGGCAGTGCGACCGGGGGTGACGACGACGAGACCGGCATCGACGTCCGGCCGATCTCCGACTCGCGGAACGCCTCGGCACGACAGATGGAGAGCAGCGCCGTCTTGTCGGGCAGGTCGACGGGGCCGTCCTCGCGGAAGCCGGCGCGGGCGTTGAGCCGGTGCACGGCGGTGTTCCGGATGTCCGGCTCCACCACCACCCGGCGGGCCGGGGCGCCGAACAGCGGCACCTCGAACGCGGTCGAGCAGATGGCCCCCATCACGGCCGCGGACGTGCCGGGGACCGGCGTGCGGGTGGGCGCGACGAGCAGGTGCATCCCGAGGTCGCCCGGCTCGTGCGGGTACCGGCCGTCGAGTTCGACGACGTCCGGGTCGTAGAACACGGCCAGGCCCACACGTAGACCGTCGATGCGCACCATGTGCACCGACCGGTGCGGGCTCGCCGACCAGTCGGTGAGGAACTCCTCGACCTGCGCCGGGGTGGTACCCCGCATACCCCAGTAGGCGGAACCGGGATGGTCGAGCCACGCGTGCAGGGTGCGGACGGTGTCGTGGTCGAGGGCCAGTGGTTCCAGGGTGACCAACCCGGCTGGCGTGTGGACGGTGCTGGTGTGGACTGTGCTGGTGTTCATCGTGCCTCCTGGTGCCGGGCGGTCGGGGCGCCGAACTGCTGGAACGCGATCGACGACTCGATCGGGTAGACCTCGCGGCCGCAGATCCCGCGCAGGATGATGCTGTTGCGCATCGCTCCCATGCCCAGGTCCGGGGCGGTGAGCCCGTGGGTGTGTTCCTCCGCGTTCTGGACATGAATGAAGGAGTGTGCGCGGTCGACGGTGTGATCACGGGCCACCCGGTAGCGCCCGCGGCCGTCCCTGTCGATCTCTTCGGCGATCCCGTCGAGGAACCGCGGCGGCGTGGGGGAGTAGCCCGTCGCGAGGACGAGTCCCTGCGTGTGATGGGTCCATTGCCTGCCAGTGTCGGTGCAGCGCAGGTCCAGGCGCAGGGCAGCGCCGGAGGCGGTGGCAAAGTCGGTGGCGGTGGCGGGGCCGGCCTCCCGGCGGGCACGGTCGAGGGCCGTGGCGGCGGCCAGCAGCCCGGTGTCCAGGCCCTGGACCGAACGGCGGTAGAGCAGATCATGGATCTGGTTGATCAACTCGGCGTCGATGCCCTTGTACAACGAACGCTGCTCGCGCAGCATCCGGTCGCGCTGGTCAGGGGGCAGTTCGTGGAAATGGTCGATGTACTCGGGCGAGGTCATCTCGAGTGTGAGCTTGGTGTACTCCATCGGGAAGAACCGCGGCGAGCGTGTCACCCAGTCGACGCGCGGGCCGACGCCGGCAGCGGCGGAGAGCAGGTCGTTGTAGATCTCCGCAGCCGATTGGCCACTGCCCACCACGGTCACCGACCCCAGCGAGAGTAGGTCCTCCCGCCGGTGCAGGTAGTCGGAGGCATGGAGAGCCACCGTGCCGCCACCGTCGAGCAGTCCCGTGTCGATCGGCGACCACGGGGTCGTGCCGATCCCCAGCACCAGGTGGCGGGCGCGATAGGTCTCGGTGCCCTCGCGGGTGAGGGCGGTGACACGGTAGACGGGGGCCTCGTCGTCGTCGCCCGGTCCCTCTCGTCCCTGGTCCTCCCGTCGGACGTCGACCACCTCCCGCCCCCAGCGCAGGCCGCGCACCCGCTCGGCAGCCCACCGGCAGTAGGCGTCGTACTCGGCGCGCAGCGGCTGGAAATTCTCACGGATGTAGAACGGGTACAGACGCCCGACCTGCTTGAGGTAGGCGAGGAACGAATACGGCGAGGTCGGGTCCGCCAACGTGACCAGGTCGGCGAGGAACGGCACCTGGATGGTCGCGTCGTCGAACATGAGTCCGTGGTGCCAGGCGAAACCGTCGCGGGAATCGAGGAACACCGCGTCCAGACCCAGCGGCTCGGCCAGGCACGCCAGGCCCAGGTTGAACGGGCCGATACCGACGCCGAGCAGGTCGTGCACACGGGAGGAGCCCAGGTCAGTGCTCACGTCAGCACCCCCGCGGTCGTGGCCTCGCGTATCCCCTCGGCGAGGTAGCGAGCGGCGTCGCGGACGTCCGTCAGCACGACGGCCACGTCCTCGTCTTCGAGGTTCGGATCGAGGACCGTCAGCTTGAGACAGGGCCGGCCGTCCACGACCGTCGACGCGACGAGCGAGCGTCCCTCCGCGAACAGCGCGTCGCGGACGGGGCGCACGAGGGCGTCGGCCTCGTCGTCAGTGAGTGCGCTGTCGGTGACGGGACGGTCGGGCGCGGTCACCGCGGGCCGGGGCCGGAAGAGCACCGTCGACAGGGCGGGGCGCCGCACCAACTCGAATTCCGGGTCGGCCTCGATCGTCCGGCCGATCCGGGCGGCCACGTCGATCGC
Source organism: Dietzia sp. DQ11-71 (assembly GCF_014144995.1). NCBI lineage: Bacteria > Bacillati > Actinomycetota > Actinomycetes > Mycobacteriales > Dietziaceae > Dietzia > Dietzia sp. DQ11-71. The sequence continues at coordinate 5,491 of NZ_JAALDT010000157.1, forward strand.
CTCGTCGAGCAGACGGCCGATTCCGTCAGCGCCCAGCACGCGGAGCGTCATCCACAGTTTGAGGGCGTCGAAACGGCGGGTGGTCTGCAGGGACTTGTCCACGGCGTGGTCGTCGCCGTCGGTGGGGTTGAGGTAGTCGGCGCTCACGGTGGAGTGGCGGAAGCCCGAACCGTCGCGCAGCAGCAGCGCCGAGGCGGCCACCGGCAGGAAGAACGTCTTGTGGAAGTCCACGGTCACCGAGTCGGCGAGCTCGATCCCGTCGAGCAGGCCCCGGCGCGTCGGGGAGACCAGGAGCCCGCCG
>NZ_JAALDT010000158.1:0-8512 GCF_014144995.1 Dietzia sp. DQ11-71
AGCGGGGCCACCGGGCGGGCCCACGCCGTGGTCGGCCCCTCCGGGTCGGGACGATCGACGACGGCGCGGGACATCGCCGGCCCGGGCGCCCTGCACGTCCGTCTCGCGGAAGCCGACAGCGCGGACGCCGCGTGGATCGGGCTCGTGGTGCCCGCCCTACGTGACCAGGGCGATCAGGGCAGGCCGCTGGTCCTGGATGACATCGACCTCCTCGACGGCGCCGACCTGCGCCGCCTGGCAGTACGCCTACGGTCGGCGGAGGCCGCCCTCGTCGTCGTCACCAGTCGCGAGGACCCCCGCGCGGCGGTGACGGAGGCACTGGACGCGTGCGGGACGAGGACCGTTCTGCGGCCGCTGCACGAACGGGGGGCCGAGAGCGCCGAGATCGTCGCCCGGATGGTGACGGAACTGACCGCCGAGAAGGGGCTCGGCCCGACCGTGCCCACAGCGCGCTTCACGGACGCCGTCTGCGCCCTGGACCTGCCCAACGGACTGATCTCCCTGCGGTCGATCCTGAGCGAATGCCTCACCGGGTCCGGGCGCAGGGGGTCGACGACCCTCGACGTGGACTCACTGCCGTCCCGCGCCCGCACCGGACGCCCACCCCGGGCCGGGGAGCTGGCGAGAGGCGAGTATGACGCGATCGTCGCCGCCCTGGCCGGATGCGACGGCGTCCGGTCGCGCGCCGCCAGACGGCTGGGCATCAGCAGGACCACCCTGTACGCCCGGATGCGCGAGTTCGGCTTGTCCTGACGGGCGGGCGTCGTCCCGGCGTTGTCCCGGCGTCGTCGACGCTGTCGGTGTTGTCCATGTTGTCCAGAATCTGAACACTCCGCCGGGCCGGACCGACCCCATGATGGGTTGTGACCGGCCTCACATCTGAGCCGGTCGGAATTCTTGGAGGACACAATGACCGGCACACTCTCCCGGGACACCGGCGCCACCACCCAGGTCGACGAGCGGCTCGGCACCGAGGCCCGCGACTTCCTCGGCCGCCCGCACCAGCTCTTCATCGACGGGCAGTGGGTCGACGCCGCCGACGGCCGCACCTTCGGCACCTACGACCCCGCCACCGGCGCCGAGATCACCCAGGTCGCCCACGGCGGGCCCGAGGACGTCAACCGGGCCGTGGCCGCCGCACGCCGCGCATTCGACGACGGCGCCTGGGCCACGATGAAGCCCAACCAGCGCGAGCAGATCCTCTGGCGCATCGGCGACCTGCTGGACGCCAAGGCCGAGCTGTTCGGCCAGATCGAGGCGCTGGACAACGGCAAGTCCGTGGCGATCGCGACCGCCGTCGACGTGGCATGGGCTGCGGACGTGTTCCGCTACTACGCCGGCTGGTCCACCAAGATCGAGGGCTCCACCGTCAACGTGTCGATGCCGTTCGCCGGCGACAAGCAGTTCCACGCCTACACCCAGCGCGTCCCCGTGGGCGTGTGCGGGCAGATCATCCCCTGGAACTTCCCCCTGCTCATGGCGGCGTGGAAGCTCGCACCCGCCCTGGCCACCGGCAACACGCTGGTGCTCAAGCCAGCCGAGCAGACGCCGCTGACCGCGCTGCTGCTGGGCGAGGTCATCGCCGATGCCGGGGTTCCCGACGGCGTGGTCAACATCGTCACCGGCTTCGGCGACGCCGGCGCGGCCATCTCGGCCCACGACGACGTGGACAAGGTGGCCTTCACCGGCTCCACCGAGGTCGGGAAGCTGATCGTCGACGCCGCCAAGGGCAACCTCAAGAAGGTCTCCCTCGAGCTGGGCGGCAAGAGCGCCAACATCGTCTTCGCCGACTGCGACTTCGAGGCCGCCGTCGCCGGGTCCGTGGCCGCGTGGATGTTCAACCACGGGCAGGCCTGCACCGCCGGCACCCGCCTGTACGTCGAGGACTCCATCTACGAGGAGTTCACGCAGGCTGTTGCCGACGCCGCCGCCCAGGCCACCATCGGGCACGGCCTGGACCCCGCCACCGAACTCGGCCCGCTCGTCGACCAGGACCAGTTCGACAAGGTCTCCTACTACCTACGAGCCGGGATCGAGGACGGCGGACGCGCTCTGACCGGTGGCGGCCGACACGGTGACACCGGCTACTTCGTCCAACCGACCGTCTTCGTAGACGTCGAACCCGACCACCGGGTGGTCACGGACGAAATCTTCGGCCCCGTCGTCTCGGCCCTGCGGTTCACCGACATCGACGACGCGGTCCGGCAGGCCAACGACTCGATCTACGGCCTCGCCGCGGGCGTCTGGACGAAGGACATCTCCAAGGCCCACAAGGTCGCCAGCCGTCTGCACGCCGGCTCGGTCTGGGTCAACCAGTACAACGGCTTCGACACCGCCATGCCGTTCGGCGGGTTCAAGCAGTCCGGATGGGGCCGCGAACTGGGCCAGGGTGCGCTGGACCTCTACACCCAGACCAGGTCGGTCAACATCCAGCTCTGAGTGATCGAGCTCCACGAACCGGGACCCGGCGTCCCCGTGCCCCCTCCGGGGACGTCGGCGACTCCCCTCTCTTCCCACCCTGCACTACCTGAAAGGAACACGCCGTGAAGACCAAAGCAGCAGTACTGTTCGACCTCCACAAGCCGTTCGAGATCATCGAGCTCGACCTGGACGATCCCGGCCCCGGTGAGGTGTTGATCAAGTACACGGCCGCGGGCCTGTGCCACTCCGACCTGCACCTGTCCGACGGCTCACTCCCGCCGCGCTTCCCGATCGTCGGCGGGCACGAGGGAGCCGGCGTCATCGAAGCCGTGGGCGTGGGCGTCACCAAGGTCAAGCCGGGCGACCACGTGGTGTGCTCGTTCATCCCCAACTGCGGGACCTGCCGCTACTGCTCGACCGGGCGGCAGAACCTCTGCGACATGGGAGCGACGATCCTCGAGGGCCATATGCCCGACGGGACCTTCCGCTTCCACTCGGACGGCAAGGACTTCGGTGCGATGTGCATGCTCGGTACGTTCTCCGAGCGCTCGGTGATCTCGCAGCACTCGGTGGTCAAGGTCGACGACTGGCTGCCGCTCGACAAGGCCGTCCTGGTGGGCTGCGGCGTGCCGTCGGGCTGGGGCACCGCCACCTACGCCGGCAACGTGCGCCAGGGCGACACCGTAGTGATCTACGGAATCGGCGGCCTGGGCATCAACGCCGTCCAGGGCGCCGTCCACTCCGGTGCCCGCCACGTGGTCGTGGTAGATCCCGTTCAGTTCAAGCGCGACGAGGCGTTGAAGTTCGGCGCCACCCACGCCTTCGCCGACGCCGCCGAAGCCCACGCCGAGGTGGAGAAACTGACCTGGGGCCAGATGGCGGACCAGGCGCTCATCCTGGTGGGCACCGTCGACGAGCAGGTCGTCTCGAGCGCGTTCGACGTGATCGGCAAGGGCGGCACGGTGGTGATCACCGGCCTGGGCAACATGACGGACAAGACCGTCCAGGTCAGCGGCACCATGATGGCCCTGTTCGGGAAGACCATCACAGGCACCCTGTTCGGTTCCGCCAACCCGCAGTACGACATCGTCAAGCTCCTGCGCCTGTACGACGAGGGCAAGCTCAAGCTGGACGAACTCATCACCACGACCTACACGATCGACCAGGTGAACGAGGGCTACCAGGACCTGCAGGACGGCAAGATCATGCGCGGGGTGATCATCCACGACACCTGATCCGTCGCCGGCAGCCGTCCCGACAACTCCGCCCGCAGCCGCGCGCAATCACTGCAGCCGCTCACGAGTTATCGTGGGCGGCTGCAGTAATTGCGCGCGGTTGTCCGGCGAGGCCTGGTCCAGGACTGCCAGGACCTGAATTTCACAGGGCCGGCTTCTCCACAGGGTCCGGCCGCCGGCCTTGTTCGCAGGCCGGATTCACCGGGGGCCCCTGGCACCGTTGCCGCCATGACTCCAGCGATCCCGTTTCTCACGGGGCAACCATTCACCACGGCAGAGGCGACCCGGGCGGGATTGTCGCACCGCGCACTCACTGCCGCGGTCTCTGCAGGAAGCCTGATCAGGAGCAGGCACGGGTGGTTTCATGTGCCCGTAGCCGGTGAGTCCCGGAAGGTCTCCGCCGTCAGGTCCTCCAGGATCGCGCTAGCGGAGGGACCTGCCGGGGCACTGATCAGCCACCACACGGCAGCGGAGCTTCACGGCATCCCCCTCGTCAGAACCCGGACCCAGGGCGTCCACCTGACGGTCGGCCGGCCCGCCGGAGGACGCAAGACCCCTCACGTCCAGATCCATACCCCCCCGGGGAGTTCCCTGTCAGCCACCGAGGTCGACGGCATCCCCGTCACGACCGTTGATCGGACGATCATCGACCTTGCCCGGACTGCAGGCTTCGACGCGGGTGTCTGCGCGGCAGACCATGCGCTGCGCCTGAAGTTGGTCACGCGGGCTTCCCTGGTGAACGAGCTCGAACTTCACCGCGGCCGCACCGGTGTCGCGATTGCCCGAGAGGCTATCGATTTTGCGGACCCGCTCGCGGAGAGCCCCGGTGAATCGCTCTCGCGCTGCGTCATGAGATCCCTGCGTGCGATTCCGGCGCCTCGACTGCAGCACCGATACCTCTCCGAGGAGGGGCAGGTCATCGCCCGCACCGACTTCTCCTGGGGAGACGGCACACTGGCCGGGGAGTTCGACGGCAGGATCAAGTACTCCGGCCGCGCCGGCAACAGCGCGGACCCGAGCGAGGTGGTGTGGCTCGAGAAGCAGCGCGAGGACCAGCTGAGGGATCTCGGCGTGGTGGTGATCCGCTGGGTCTGGCACGACCTGTTCAAGCCCGTCCGGTTCGAGCGACTGCTGCTCGGCGGGCTCCGACGAGCGCACCTCCTCTGACCTGACCACAGCCGACCTCACGAACCGGCCCGCAGCGCACCTCACGGCATCCGCGCGCAACCACTGCAACCGCTGACGAATTTTCGTGCGCGGCTGCACCGTCCGCGCGCGGATGCTGAGGCGGCTGGACACGGCAGGCGGCTGAACCCGGCGTGCGGCTGCGCCGAGTCGGCTCAGGGCGTGGGCGCCCCGCCCGTCACCGAGAGGGTGTTGCCGGTGGTATAGGACGACTCCTCGGAGGCCAGATACACGTACGCGCCGGCCATCTCCACGGGCTGGCCGGGCCTGCCGAGCGGATTCTTCTGCCCGAAGTACGGGAGCTTCTCCGGCTTCTGCCCGCCGGTGACCTGCAACGCGGTCCAGAACGGCCCGGGCGCGACGGCGTTGACGCGGATCCCCCGGGGCGCGAGCTGCTGCGCCAACGCCTTGGACATCGTGTTGACCGCAGCGCGAGAGGTCGCGTAGTCCACGAGGCCCGGCGACGGAGTGTAGGCCTGGACAGACGAGGTGAAGATGACGCTCGCACCGGGCTGCAGGTGGCCGAGCGCTTCCTGCATCATCCAGAACGGGGCGGAGATGTTGACGTTCATCGTCTCGGCCCACTGCTCGGAGGTCAAGTCCTCGAGGTTCTCCACGTACGTCTGCCGGGCGGCGTTGAGCACCAGCACGTCGATCCCGCCGAGCCCGGCGACGGCGTCGCGGACGATCCCCCGCGCGACCTCCTCGTCGCCGACATCGCCGGGGAGCAGTACGCATGTCCGCCCGGCCTCCCGGACCAGTCGCGCGACCTCGTCGGCGTCGGACTGTTCGGATGGCAGGTAGCCGATCGCGACATCCGCGCCCTCGCGGGCATACGCGATCGCCACCGCCCGGCCGATCCCCGAGTCGCCTCCGGTGATGAGCGCCCGCCGACCGGTGAGGCGACCGTGGCCGACGTACGACGTCTCTCCGTGATCCGCGGGCGGGTCGAGCTCCGACGCGAGCCCCGGAACGGGCTGCGACTGCAGCGGAATCTCCACCTCGTACTTGGAAGTGGGATCGACCAGCACCGCGTCGTCGGGCTGGACGGCGTCGGGCTGGACGGCGTCGGGCTGCTCGGAGGGTGAAGCGGTGGGGTCGGTGCTCACGTGTGGGCCTCCTGGATCGTGTGGCTGCATCGACCGTACGCCCCGCCGCGCGACCACCCGTCCGGATGCGAGGTCGTGCCGAATCCCCCACACTGCGGAAGAGAACTCAACTCCCCTCGAGACGAAGGAGCAAGCATGCCCCGTTACCGCGTGATTGACCCCGAGCAGAACGTGATCGACGAGAAGGAGTTCGCCGACGACACCAAGGCCTACGACTGGTTCAAGACGGTCGAGGTCCCGGACGACGCGCTCGGTTACGCCATGGAGGTCGACATGGACGGCAAGTGGACACGCTTCGAGATCAACGACGGCGGCACCAACACCTCCCCCGCGGCCGACGAGGGCACCGGCATCGCCTGAGCCCGCCCCCGCGGACAGCGTCACTCCGCCTCGCCCATCCCCACTTCTCGTGGGGGGAGCGGGGCGGAGTCGCTCATTTCGACCGCCCCGCGCGGTGGAGGTGGCCGCGGATGGCGAGCATCATCGAATCCATCCGCGCGGCCTCGTCGAGCAGTTCCGCGACGGTGGCCGGCGCGGTCGAGCGACTGTCCAGGCAGGCGGTGTTGGCCCGCTCCAACAACCCGGCGAAGTCCGGATCGGCATCGAGGTGGTCTCTGACCTCGGGGTACGCGCCCTCCAGCGGGGTGCCGATCCCCAGCGTGAACCGGATCTCGTACCAGCGGTCGAGGGTTTGCGTCAGCGCTTCCAGCGCCAGGAGGTGGGTCCGCCGGGCCGAGTCCACCGCCCGCTCGGCGGTGAGCTGCACCGGGTCGGCCCCGAGTCTGAGCCGTCGGCGGCGGGACAGGTCCTCCAGCCCGGCGCGGACCAGCCATCCGGTCGCCGCGACCCAGGCCGCGAGCCCGGCGATCACGATGAGTAGCAGTAACGCGAGGATGAGCGGCACGACATCACCCCCCGCCCAGTGCGCGCAGGACGAGCGTCAGCGGGACGGACAGGAGCACCGCCGCCGAGATCCCGGCCCCGATCAGTTTCCCCACGCCCGTCCAGCGCAACTCCGCGCACTCCGCAGCGAGCGCAGCGGGTGACAGGGGTGACGCGAGACGCCCGGCCGCTGCCGCGTGCGCCTCCGCGACCGTCGGCCAGGTCGCCGGGACGTGGGCGTGGGGGTCGCTTCCGAGTTCCTCGGCGACGACGAGCGCCCGCTGCTGATCCCATTCGGCCAGCCGCTGGTCGAGTTCGTACACCGCCGCCTCGGCCGCCTCGATCCGCCGCCCCTCGGCGGTTCGCGGGGAGGTGACCGACGGCAGTTCCATACCTCCAGCTTCCACCACCCGAGCTGGGCCGGGCAAGGGTCAGCCCTTGACCAGCCCGCCGTCCACGATGAGGTTCTGTCCGGTCACGGCCCGTGCCCACGGGGAGGCGAAGAACAACACCGCGTCGGCGAGTTCGGCCGGGGTGATCACCCGTCGCAGCGGGGTGCCGGAGGCGATGATGTCGAACACCTCTTCAGGTGTAGCGGCGCTGGCGTCGGTGGTGCGCAGCAGGCCGCCCGAGACCATGTTGACCGTGATGCCGTCCGGCCCCAGATCCGTGGCCAGGGTCCGGGTGAGCGAGAGTGCGGCGGCCTTGGCGGCGGTGTAGTCGTGGTACGGCACCACCGGGTGCTGGAACAGGTTGGTGCCGATGTTGACGATCCGGCCGAACCCGGCCTCACGCATCCCCGGCAGCGCGGCCTGGGTGGTGGCGAGGGTGGCCTTGACCGCGCCGCGCAACTGCGAGTCGAAGTCCTCCCAGGTCAGGGTCTCCGGCCGCGGCCTGGCGTCGCCGTTGAACTGGAAGTCGACCAGGGCGTTGTTGACCACCGTGCTGATCGGCCGACCGAAGTGGGTGCGGGCCGCGTCGACGAGGGCGCGTACCTCGTCGTCGTCAGTCACGTCAGCGCGTAGTGCGACGGCGCGGTCCTCGCCGAGCTCACGGACGAGGTCGGCGGCGGCGGCCTCGCTGCGTCGGTAGTTGACGACGACGAGGGCGCCCTCGCGGGAGAAGGCGCGGATGATCTCCACGCCGAGTCCGCGGGCTCCGCCGGTGACCAGGACGACCTGCTCGTTGATACGCATGCCACTCGCTTCCCGGTGGTTCCTCACGGGGAGCGCGATGCCCACCAGCCCGCCGCACGATGACCGCACGACTGCCAGGCGACGCCGCCCGGGGCGACGTGCACGACATTCCTCCGCTGGAACTACCCAGTTCAGGTTCGACGGGTGTGTTCTCAGCCGCCCGGATGGGCGGCACCCCGTGTCGAGTGCGAGCCTAGGCCACCCGCGGCCGGCTGAACGCGAAGCCACACTGCCGATCTGTCCCGCGTGGCTGGACAACCGTCCTAGGATCGGCGAACGCCCCCGACGATCGGAGCCCCGTGACCGCCGCCCTGCCGACCTCGCTCGGCCGATTGCGCGCCCTGTTCTCGCAGGCCACGCCGCCGACCGATCTGCCCGCCCCGGGCGACTACCTCGTCACGTTCGTCGGCCCGGCACCGCTGAGGGCGGTGGCGCCGCGCGCGATCGCCCTCGGCGGGATGCCGGGCTGGCAGGGCAAGCGTTT
>NZ_JAALDT010000159.1:0-28817 GCF_014144995.1 Dietzia sp. DQ11-71
GCGCCCGGCGGGATCCACCCGCCGGGCGCGTCTTTCTCTCTGCCAGGGAGTTCTCCCGGTCTCAGACGCTTCCCTGCCCGCTTACTGGAGATTCGCGAGCCGTACCTGCCCGACCGCTGCGGTGCGCCCCCGGTCGTCCTCGATCTCGACCCGCCAGAGTTGCTGTGAGCGGCCGCGGTGGACGGGCGTGCCCGTCGCCGTGAGGGTGCCCTCCGTGACGGCGCGCAGGAAGTCGGTGGAGTTGTTGACACCGACCACCTTGCCCTCGCCACCGAGCCACACCGCGCCGGCGATACTCGCGACCTCCTCCGCGATCGCGCAGTACACACCGCCATGGACGATCCCGTAGGGCTGGTGGAGATGCGGCCCCACCGTCACCGTGACGACCACCTTGTCGGGCGTCACCTCGGTGTATTCCATCCCGATCCCGCCGCCGAACCCGGTCCCGGAATGGGAACGGATCATGTCGATGAATTCGCTACGAGCCGCCTCGGACATCCGACCTCTTTCCCCGGCCCGGCGTGCCCGGGCGTCCGGGACGGAACGTTACCCGCGGGGACGGGCGCCCGTCGCGACTCCCTCGACGTGCAGCGCGCCTACGACGCTCAGCGGACCGATCGCCAACCGCGGTCCCGCACGGGGATCGGCCCGGCACCGGGGGTGCGTGGGAGCCGGCTCCGTCGCCGGACCGCCAGGCCCGAGTCGTGGAGAGCCTGCAGGACCATCTGCCCGCGACGGTAGCCGGTCTCCTGACTGGTCTCCGCGAACGTGGGGACGATCGTCGCGGCGCCGAGGACGCACTCGCCCGCCATCGACCACAGCGTCTCCACACTGCAGTTGCTCACCGCCGACAGCCCCTCGAACACCGTCGTCAGTGTCGCGCGCGACCGGCAGGCGAGCCACTGCGCCAATGCCTGCTCGCAGGGCAGGATCACGGTGCCGGGCGAACCCGCGACGGGGTCGTCGGGCAGCACCCTCAGGGTGGTGTCGCGGACGCCCGCCCAGTCCAGGCCGCCCTCGATGTCGGTTCGCACGGCCATGTTCTCGGCGCCGGTGTCCCACACCCTGCCGATGGTGACGAAACTGGCCACGGCCCTGCCGAGGACGCCGTGGGTGAATGCCTCCGCCACGAGATAGGTCGAGAAACGGATATCGCCGGACTCCGCGAAGTGGTTGCGGAACATGAGTTCCACCCGCCCGCTGTCGACCGCCTGCTCGAGCGGCACCCACCGACGTCGCGACTGCGTGCCCAGATCAGCGATCGAGTAGAACTTGGGATAGCCCGCGCGAAAGCCGCCGAGCGCCTCGACCGTGTCGTCGAACACGGTGCGTGTCCCCATCAACTGCGTGGGCAGCGTTGAGCCGGTCATGTCTGGTCTTCCCCCTAGTCGGTTCCTCTACACGGCCGGTCCGTCCCTACGAAGTACGTCCCGGCACCGCGATCCGACCCCCCGATCCGCAGTGGCCCGGGTCATCCGGCCGGTATTAAGTGTTACAACAGACACCCGTCCGTAACCAAGGGATTTCGCCCGGTTCGGCCAAACGGTGCACTCAGTGCACGTCTGATCTGTCAGCAAGAACACAGGTGGTGTTCAGCCACGCGGTGAGTGTCGGTACCCATCACCGCAGGTCCGACCGGCCGGGGGGCGTCGACTACTCTGAACACCATGAGTACTGAACGCGAAGGCGCGACGCCCACCTCCGACACTGCCGGAACCGCCGATATCGGTGTGACCGGTCTCGCCGTCATGGGCTCGAACATCGCCCGCAACTTCGCCCGGCACGGGTACACGGTCGCCGTCCACAACCGCTCCGCGGGGAAGACCGACGCACTGCTCGGCGCGCACGGCGATGACGGGGACTTCGTCCGCACCGAGACGATCGAGGAGTTCGCGGCAGCGCTGCGTTCCCCCCGTCGGGCACTGGTCATGGTCCAGGCCGGCGCACCGACCGATGCAGTGATCGACGCGCTCGCCGATGCCTTCGACGAGGGCGACATCATCATCGATGGTGGCAACTCCCTGTACACGGACACCATCCGGCGCGAGAAGGCCATGGCCGCGCGCGGAATCCGGTTCATCGGTGCCGGGATCTCCGGCGGCGAGGAAGGGGCCCTGGAGGGACCGTCCATCATGCCGGGCGGCCCGGCCTCCAGCTATGAGGTCGTCGGGCCGATGCTCGAGGACATCTCGGCGAAGGTCGACGGCATCGCCTGCTGTACCCATGTCGGCGAGGACGGCTCGGGTCACTTCGTCAAGATGGTCCACAACGGCATCGAATACTCGGACATGCAGCTCATCGGCGAGGCCTACCATCTCCTCCGGGGCGTGGCCGGGATCGAGCCGGCCGCCATGGCCGATACATTCCGTGACTGGAACACAGGCGAACTCGACTCCTACCTCATCGAGATCACCGCCGAGGTCCTCGCCCAGGTGGACGCCGAGACCGGCGCTCCCCTGGTGGACGTGATCGTGGATCGGGCCGGACAGAAGGGCACCGGTCGCTGGACCGTCAAGTCCGCTCTCGACCTGGGCGTCCCCGTCACCGGTATCGCCGAGGCGGTGTTCGCGCGAGCCCTCTCGAGCTCGGTTCCGCAGCGCGAAGCCGGTCGGGCCCTGCCCGCGGGCTCCGTATCCACTCCTGCCGGGATCGGCCCCGATTTCGTGGAGGACGTGCGCAAGGCGCTCTACGCGTCCAAGGTCATCGCCTACGCCCAGGGGTTCGATCAGATCACCGCTGCCAACGCCGAGCACGGCTGGGACGTGGCACGCGGTGACCTCGCCACCATCTGGCGCGGGGGTTGCATCATCCGTGCCACATTCCTCGACCGCATCCGCGAGGCGTACGCCGAGAACGGCGATCTCCCCTCACTCCTCGCCGCGCCGTACTTCGCCGAGGCCCTGTCCGACTGCGTGGACAGTTGGCGCCGGGTCGTGACGACCGCGGTGACCGCAGGGATCCCCGCACCCGGGTTCTCCGCCGCCCTGGCCTACTACGACGGCCTCCGGACCGAACGCCTGCCGGCCGCGCTCATCCAGGGCCAGCGTGACTTCTTCGGCGCGCACACCTACCAGCGCACCGATCGAGAGGGGAGCTACCACACCCTCTGGAGCGGCGACCGTTCAGAGGTGCGGGCCTGACCGGCCCGCGGCCCGGGGAACTGGGCCGCCTGCTCGAGGCGTTGGGAGTCGCGGTCCCGATCCGGCACGCCGTGTCGGGTCTGGTTCCGGGGACGCCCACCCCGATCCAAGCCGCCGCCCTCGCGGATGCCGTCGGGGGCGCGAACCTCCTGGCCGTCGCCCCCACCGGATCGGGCAAGACGTTGGTGTTCGCCATCGCGGTGGCCCACCGCCTCGCCGGGTCACCGAGCCTGACCGGCCGGCCCCGCGCCCTGGTCGTCGCCCCCACTCGCGAACTGGCCGAGCAGAACGCCGAGGTCCTCGCCGCGGTGGGCGCGGGCGCCGGGCTGAAGATCGCCTCGTTCGTCGGGGGACAACCCCTCAAACGGGACCGGCGCGCGCTCCTAGCTCCGGTCGACGTGGCCGTCGGGACCCCCGGGCGTCTCGCCGACCTGGTGCGCGCCTCGGCCCTGTCCCTGGACGGTGTGGACCTGGTGGTGCTCGACGAAGCCGATCAACTGCTGGGTCCGTCCTTCGCCGAGCAGACAGAGGCCCTTCTCGCCGACTGCGTCGGCGCGGGCCTCGTGGCGACCACCGCCACGGCCGACGACGACATCGAGTCGATTCTGGAACGCACACGCCCGGGACTCCGGGTGCACCGCGTGGAGCACTCACCGCTCCCGTCGTCGGCCCCCACCCGCGGCGACTCCGAGGCGGCCGGGGCACCTCGTCGGCTGGTGGTGCTCTCGACCCCGGACCCGGACCGTCTGGTGGTCCGCCTGGCGGCACGGTGCACCCGTGGCCTGTTCTTCGTCCCCAGACGGGACGCCGTGGAGCCCCTGCGTTCGGCAATCGCCGACGCCGGCGTCACCGCTGCCGGGGTCGCGGGGTCCGCCTCCCCCACCCGCCGGGCGGCCGCGTTCGCCGATCTGGCATCGGGCGCGGTGAGGGTCCTGGTGAGCACCGACCTGGCGGGGCGGGGCCTCGACATCGACAGCATCGGACACGTGGTGCACGTGGGCCCACCGCACTCGATGGACGACCTCGTCCACCGCTCCGGGAGAACCGGTCGAGGCGACGCCCGGGCCGGCGTCGTCGCCGCGGTTCTCCGTCCCTTCGAGGTCGCCAAGGTCGCCGACCAGGCACGTTCGGCCGGTATGACGGTCGAGATCGTCGACACCTCCCGGTCCGACACCGAGCGGGTCATCGACGCGCTGTTCGGCCCGGAGATCGTCCTGCCACGTGCCCGCAGGGCACCCGCACCGCCGGAGCGGTCCCGCCGCCCCTCGCAACCCCGACGTCCGACGCAGTCCCGGGTTCACCGCCCCAAACGGAAGAAGCGCTCGTGACCTCCGCGCGTCGACGGGACCGTCATCGGGTCGGTGCCCCGGTCGTCGTTCCCGAAGAACTCTGGCGCCTTCGCGAACAGCGACACCACGACAGGGTCGACCGTCTCACCACCGACCACCTGGAGCGTCGTCGCAGGGGCGAGCAACACCCGGTCGTCGACTTCCTCTTCACCTACTACCGCACCAGCGTCGCCACCGTCCGACGGTGGCACCCGGGCCCGGGTGTCCTACTGGAGAACGCCCACCTGACCGAACGTCAGGACTGGCGCCACTACCGCCGGGAGAGTGTGGCCGGCCGGGAGGGGCTCGTGGTCGACGCACCCTCGGTGTGGCGACGCGCCGGCGGCAGGATCACACGGGCACGTGACGTGATCGCGTCCACCGCGTCCCGCCGGGGCGCCACCGGATGCTTCGGTCTGCACGAATGGGCGATGCTGTACGAGACCGGACAGGGGGACGTCCGGCACGGCCGGGTACCCCTGCGACTCCCATACGAGCGGATCGACGAGGTCGTCCGAGGTTCCCGCCTGCGGTGCACGCACTTCGACGCTTTCCGCTTCTTCACCGATGCCGCCGTCCCCCGAAACCAGGATTCGCTGACCCGGGACGACCAACTCCGACTGGAGCAGCCTGCCTGTCTCCACGCCGGAATGGACATCTACGCCCACACCGCGACGGTGGAGGCGGGAGCACCGGGGGAACTACTCTTGGACTCCCTCGCGGCGGCATTCGACGCGCGGGAGGTGGACATGCGGTCCTCCCCCTACGATCTGTCCTCCTGGGGGCTCCGACCGATCCGGGTGGAGACCAGCGAGGGTCGGGCCGAGTTCGTCGCGTTCCAGAAGAAGTGGACGGAGCGCACACAGGGCCTCAGGTCGAGATTCCTCGCCGCCGTCGACACACTGGAGGACCTGGCGTCCCCCGTGGGCGATCTAGTGACCTGAGGACGTGAGCTGAGGACTCGTCACACCGGGGCCGCGTCGAACTGGTCTACGGCCACCTCGGCGACGACTCTGCCGAACTCGCCGTAGGCTTCCGCTCCCGCGGTGGCGCTGCGCAGTACCAATCCGATCGTGCGGCCCGGGACGGGATCAGCGAACCTCGCGACCGCGATCCCCGGATCCCGGGTCTCGGGACCGACCGCGGACTCGGGGACGAGCGTCACTCCCAGACCACCCGCCACACACCGAACCGCGGTGGTCAGCGATGCGGCTCGGGACTCCCCCCTGCCCAACACGGGGGCGGACACCCGGCGGCACAGTTCCACCGTCTGTTCACGCAGACAGTGCCCCTCGTCGAGCATCAGCAGCGGTTGGTCGACGAGGATCTCCAATGGCAACCCCTCTCTGCCTGCGAGTTCGTGATCCGCGGGCACGAGGAGCGCGAAGGGTTCGCTGTACAGCGGCGTGGCGGCCACCCCCACAGCGTCCGTGGGGACGGCCATGATCGCCAGGTCGATCACGCCGCTCCGGAGTCCGTCCAGGAGCCTGGCCGTCTGATCCTCGACGACCCTCGGTCGCAGGTCCGGGAACCGCTCCCCCAGTGCGGGCAGCAGCCCGGGCAAGAGATAGGGAGCCACCGTCGGGATGACCCCGATGCGCAGCGAGCCGAACAACGGGCCGTCGCTTCCCGCCGCCGCGTCCGCCACCGCGTCCATCGCGGTCACCGCGGCCCGGGCGTACGGCAGGAGCCGGTGCCCCGCGGGGGTGACGAGGACGGAGCGGGTGCTGCGCTCGACCAGGTGGAGACCGAGCCCGTCCTCCAGCGTCGCCAGGGCCTGCGACAGCGAGGGCTGGCTCATGCCGAGGTCCTCCGCGGCGCTACGAAAGTGCAGTCGCTCCGCCACCGCGAGGAACACCCGGAGCTGCATGAGGCTCGGAACGAACCGATGATCGGCCATGTCGATGAGTCTATGCCCGGCGATAACCAGAAGTCGATGATTATTTGCACAATCCTATGAGTGATCTACCTCTCATCGACTTTACCTCTCACAGGAAGTGGGGCATAGTCGGGGTCGTCCGTCCGACACAGGCACATCCTCAGGAGGATCACATGGCTATTCTCACCATCGGCGACCAGTTCCCCGATTTCGAACTCACTGCGCTCAAGGGCGGTGACCTGCAGGCGGTCAACGCCCAGCAGCCGGAGGACTACTTCGAGACCGTCACCAACCAGTCCTACGAGGGCAAGTGGCGCGTGATCTTCTTCTACCCGAAGGACTTCACCTTCGTCTGCCCCACGGAGATCGCCGCGTTCGGCAAGCTCGACGAGGACTTCCAGGACCGCGACACGCAGATCCTCGGCGGCTCCATCGACAACGAGTTCGCGCACTTCAACTGGCGTGCGACCAACGATGAGCTCAAGACCGTGCCGTTCCCGCTGCTGTCGGACATCAAGCACGAGCTCATCCGCGCTCTCGGCGTGGAGAATGCCGACGGTGTCGCCGATCGTGCCACCTTCATCGTCGACCCGGACAACGTCATCCAGTTCGTCTCGGTCACCCCGGACGCTGTCGGCCGCAACGTGGACGAGGTTCTCCGCGTCCTCGACGCCCTCCAGTCGTCCGAGGTCTGCGCCTGCAACTGGCAGAAGAACGACCCGACGAAGAACATCAACAAGATGGACATGCTGCAGGAGGGCATCAAGTGAGCATTGAGAACCTGAAGTCCGGACTCCCCGAGTTCGCCAAGGATCTCAAGCTGAACCTGGGTTCGCTCGCGCGATCCACCGAGCTGAACCAGCAGCAGCTCTGGGGGACGTTCCTCGCCACCGCCGCTGCGACCAAGTCGGCGACCGTCCTGTCAGAGATCGCGGACGAGGCCCGCCAGCACCTGTCGGACGAGGCGTTCAACGCCGCCCTCGGCGCCGCCTCGATCATGGGGATGAACAACGTGGCCTACCGCGCCAAGGAGTTCCTGGGCGATGACTACACCCAGGTCCGCATGGGCCTGCGGATGAACATCATCGCCAACCCGGGCGTGGAGAAGGCCGACTTCGAGCTGTGGTCGATGGCCGTCTCCACGATCAACGGCTGCGAGAACTGTACTGCCGCTCACGATGCCGTGATCCGCAAGGAGGGCATCACCAAGGAGCAGGCCTGGGAGGCGGTGAAGATTGCCGGCACCGTCGCCGGCGTCGCACAGGCCGTCGAGATCGACGCAAACATCTGACCTCACCCTCCCCGGTGAACACGGGCCCCGCTGACCGCGCGTCAGCGGGGCCCTGTCGTCTCTTCCGGTTGCGGGCGCGCGGCGAGTTGCCCCTCCCGCAAAGCACTCCCCGGCACTAGGTTCGTATGTAGAGCCGGGGAAATCCTTCGCGGCGCACCTAGCGATCTGGAGACGTCATGACTACCGGAGGTACCCCGTCAGGGGACGGCTTCCCGAACGATCCGTCCAACTCCGGCCCGGGCGAGCCGAACTGGGGCCGGGGTTACGGGGAACAGGGCCACGGGAACCAGAATTACGGCCCGACGCAGGGTCAGGAGCCCTACCCGGGGCAGGGTTACGGCCAGGAGCCCTACCCCGGTCAGGCTCAAGGTCACGAGCCCTACCCCGGCCAGGGATACGGGCAGCAGGGTTACGGGCAGCAGAATTATGGCCACCAGTCCTTCGGCGATCCCGCCTACGGCGGGGTGTACGGGCAGAGCGGTCCGGGCGGCGGCCCGGTCATGACGGGCAAGGTGTCCGCGACCGACGCGGTCAGTGCCGGCTGGCAGCTGTTCAAGAACAACCCGCTGCCCTGGGTTCTCATCACCCTGGCGAGCGTGGTGGTCGGCAGTATCGCGGGGCAGCTCGCGAACTCCGAGTCTCTCGGGGTGGTGTTCTCGGCCCAGATCATCTCCTTCGTCGTCGGACTGCTGTTTCAGGCGTTCATCCTGCGCGGCGCCCTGCTCGAGGTGGACGGACACAGGCCCGCTATCAGCGACTTCTTCAACCTGCACAACTTCGGCTGGTTCGTCGTCGCGGCGATCCTCGTCGGGATCGCGACGTTCGTCGGGCTCATCGGCTTCATCATCGGCGCGTTCGTCGTGGCGTTCTTCCTGTACTGGACGCAGTACTTCGTCGTCGACCGCAACATGACCGCCACCGACGCGATCGTCTCGAGCTTCAACGCGATCAAGTCGGACGCCGGCAACCTCTTCGCACTCGCCCTCCTCAACGTCCTCATCCTCGTGGTGGGCGCGCTGGCACTGCTCGTCGGCCTGTTCGTGGCGATTCCGGTCACCACACTCGCCTCGGTCTACGCCTACCGGGCGATCACCGGGCCGAGCGACTTCTCCCGCGCCGCGACCGCGGCGGTCTGACCCCCCGCCGACGTCGTCCATCGCTCGCGAAGCAACCGGACAGCCCCGACGACCATCCGGTCGCCGGGGCTGTCCCGTCCCGCGGAGCGGAGCGTCAGGCGCCGCCGGTCTCGTCCTCGGGTGACGCCGGGGCCCCGGCGTCAGCGTCAGCCTCGTGCAGCATCTCCTTCTCGTGCGTCGAGGCCCGTCGGACCGCCCAGACGGTTCCCAGGAAGGCCACGAGTGCCAACGGCCATCCCATGCCGATGCGCGCGGCACCGAGCCAGGTGACCTCGTCATTGAGGTACAGCGCGTATTGCAGGACGGCTCGGATGGCGAACAGTCCGGCCCAGAACGACGTCGCGACCGTATACCACCGCCGGGCCGCCGGAATCCGGCGCCAGGCCATCCCCCTGCCGTCGAGGAATCCCCAGATCACTCCGACCAGAGGCCAGCGGACGAGCGCGGAGATCGCGAACGCCGCGCCGTACACGGCCTGGGTGATGATCCCGTAGAGGAAATAACCCTTGGCGTCGCCGGTCCGCCAGGCGATGAAGACGCAGATGGCGACACCGATGAAACCCGAGATCGCGGGCTGCGGGTTCTCGCGACGCCCCAGCGACCACGCCAACATCGCCACGGCGACGCCCAGCGCACCCCAGATCGCGGCGGTCAGCCCCCAGATCCCGTTGAGGGGGACGAACGTGAGAATCGGGATCGACGAGTACACCAGCCCCCGGATCCCGCCCATCTGATCGATCAGGGACGCGTCGGGGTCCCCGAAGGACGATTTCCGGCGCGTCGCACCGGTCTTCTGCGGGGTCGCCCGTTCAGACTCGGTCACGCGACTCCTCCACGGCGGTGCGGGGCTGCTCGTCCAGTAGCTCATAACGCGGGTTGAACATGATCTTGTGTCCGTGCCGGACGCCGACCCGTCCGGTGACACGGAGGCACCGGCCGGTGTCGATGCCCGGAACGGTGCGTCGCCCGAGCCAACACACCTCGACCGCGCCCGTGCCGTCGAAGACCTCGGCGGTGAGACCGAGGAAGTCCTCTCCCCCACACGTCAGGACGGTGCGGACACGCCCCGTCAGGGTCACGTGATCCCCACGCGACACAGTCGCGACATGCGAGCATCCGGTACGGTGCACCCGGCCGGCGAGGTCAGCCGCGTCGAGCATTTCCACCGGATCGGTGAGCCGGGCGGTCAATGCCCGGAGCGTTCGGGGGAACGGCACGGTCACCCCCCCGCTCGCTGGTCGGGAAACCTCACAGGTCGTCGTCCCCGTCACGGAGCCTGTCCATCGCGCTACCGTCTCTCCGCGGCGCCCTGGGGGCACTGTCCGGCGCGGGCGACGCCGCGGGAGCGGCAGGCTGCGCCTGGGGGTTCCGGGATGCCCGAGCCTCCTGCGATGCCGGCGACTGGGCCTGAGTCTGGCCGGCAGGGCCTGGCTGGCGCGTCTGGCCGGCACTGCCGGGCTGGCCGGTCTGGCCTGCCGCCATCTGCTGCTGGTACGCCTGTGCCTGCTGCTGCGCGGCCAGCTGGGACTGCGCCTGCGTCAGTGCTTGTTGGATCTCGTCCGGAATGGTGAGCGGTAGCTGCTCACGAACCGGCATGGGGCCGTCCCCGCGATGGATGAGCAGGTGCTGGAAGACCTCGCGGCCCTCCTCCGCAGCCTGGTCCGCCAGCTCGGGGGTGGCCATGATCCGCACCTCGGCGGTCCAACGGTGGCCGTCGACCCCGATCGCGCGGAAAACGGCTCCCGGCATCACCGCCACCAGTTCACGCCCCCACGGCCCGTCCTCGACGGAGACGTCCGCACCCTGTTGCTCGAGCTGCTCGCGCATTCCCGTCACCATCGTCCGCCACTGACCCGCGGACTTGGGCGCGGCGAACGCGCGTGGGATGACCCTCGAGACCTGGGTGACCACATGGAACTCGGGCTGACCGTTGGGGTCCAGTGCGACGTTCAGGTCACGTCCCTTGGGAACTCCGATGACCAGCGAACCGAGATCGATGTGGCCGTAGCCGAGCGAGGTGTAGTACCCGGGCACGTCACCGACGGACGAGCGGTCATGAGGCCCCGTCGTGGAGGGGGGCTGCGACTCCTGCTCGGTGGCCGTGGTGGCGTCGCGGGCCCCGGTCACCGGCTTCTTTCGTCCGAACATGGTGGAAATCCTCTCCCCGTGCGACCCGGCCCCGAACGGGACCGTCTCGGGTCGACGCTACCCAACGAGGTGGACGCCGGTCAGGTCAGGCGGTGGTGCCCGCCCGTCGACCCGTGTCCGCCCTCACCCCGGTCGGTCTCGCCGAGCTCGTCGACCTCCACCACATCCCACAGTTCGACGCGCTGGACCAGGAACTGGGCGATGCGGTCACCACGTCCGATACGGACCGGCTCCGTGGGGTCCAGGTTGACGAGGTTGACCTTGATCTCCCCCCGGTAGCCGGCGTCGACCGTCCCCGGGGCGTTGACGATCGACAGACCCGCCCGTGCCGCGAGGCCGGACCGCGGATGGACCAGGCCCACGTAGCCCGCGGGGACCGCCACCGCCACCCCCGTGCCCACCAGGGCCCGGTGCCCCGGCGCCAGCTCACAGTCGTGCGCGGCGTGCAGATCGATTCCCGCATCCGTGGCGTGTGCCCGGACCGGAAGGGGAAGCCCACGGTCCAGACGGCGTACCCGTAGCACCCCGCCGGTGCCGTTCTCGTCGTCCGGATCGCTCATGGCCTCTCGCCCTCCTGCCGGGCCCGGCCCGGTTGCTCGATAGTCTTGATGTCGTGACCGAAGAAGATCTCCGCCCGCCCCCCGATCGCACTCCGCGTCCGGTCCACTCCGAAACCCTCCGGGTCCCGGCATGGTGGTGGGCCGTACTCGCCGTGGTCACCTTCGTGGTGGTCGCCCAGGCGATCGTGCTCGACGCCAGGTGGTGGCTGTGGCTACTGGCGGTCGTCGTCCCCGCGCTGCTCGCCTGGCTGTTCATCTCGGTCGGACGCGTGAAGATCGAGGTCGAGTCCGATGGACAGGGAGGGGGCACCCTCTACGCGGGGCAGGCCCGCCTGCCGTTCGACGCCATCGCCCGCAGCGCCGTGGTGCCTGCCACCGCCAAGCAGGCCGCGATGGGGCGCCAACTCGACCCCGAGGCGTTCGTCGTCCACCGGGGGTACATTCCCACGATGGTCATCGTGGTCCTCGACGACCCGATGGATCCCACACCGTACTGGCTCATCAGCACGCGTGACCCCGAAGGGCTCGCGGCGGCGTTACCGGACAACCACTACAGCTGATCGGTCCCGCCCGCCGCGCGGTGACGGTTCAGCCTGCGCAGTCCACACAGATCGGCATGCCGTCCCGCTCCTCCGCGAATCGGCTGCGGTGATGGACCAGGAAGCACTCGCCACAGGTGAACTCGTTGTCCTGCTCCGGCACGACCCGCACCGTGAGCTCTTCACCGGACAGGTCGGCGCCGGGCAGTTCGTAGGACTCGGCGGTGTCCGTCTCGTCCACGTCGACCTCGCCGGTCGCTCCCTCTGCACGCCGGGCCTTCAGCTCCTCCAGCGAATCACCGGTGAGCTCGTCTGCCTCGGTCCGGCGGGGGGCGTCGTAGTCGGTTGCCATGAGTCTCATTTCTGCGGGTCTGAGTGGGGGGCGCGCGGGCCGGTCACGGACTGACCAGCGCACGCATAGTAACGGAATTACCCGCCATTTTCATCCGCGGCATCCGCCAGTGCGGCGACCGGGCCGACAGGCGCCGGGCGTTTACAGTGATGGGTCAGGGCCCGGAGGGGCTCTCACTCCGTCCACCTGCAGGAAAGGCCCTCATGGTCGTCCACCTCAGCACCCAGGCGACACCGAGTCCGACCCCCACCCGGGGGATACACCGTCTGCGTTCCGCCTACGTCCTGTTCGTGGTGGTGGCGCTGGTGCTGGGAGCACTCGTCTGGGCCACTGCACTGCGGGGAAATGACGCCGCCACACAGGCCGCGGCGTGTCCGGTACCCCCCGCGGCCGAGGACGCGGGCCTCCGTGACCAGCCCGCGGACGCCCTCGACGGGGTCGAGCCGGCACTACTGGACGAGACCCGCGTCCGCGTGCTGAACGCGAACGGACAGAGCGGCCAGGCCGGAGCCGTGGCCGCTCAACTCGCCGAACGCGGATTCCAGCCCGCCGGCTCGAACGCCATCGGCAACGACCCGATCTACGGGCAGGCCCTCGAGTGCCACGGACAGATCCGCTACGGCGACGCGGGGCAGGCGGCCGCGCGGTCACTCTCGCTCGCGGCGCCGTGCATGCAACTGGTGAGGGACGGCCGTGAGGACGACACGGTCGACCTCGCACTGGGCACGATCTTCTCGCGGTTGTCCGACTCGACGGAGGCGGTGGGGGCACTCGACGAACTCGAGGTCGGGCGTCAGCCCATCTCCGCCGAACTCGACGCGGCCCGCATGGTCAGCTGTTGACCCCGGCCGACAGGTGGTCGAGCGCACCGAGGAAGTCCTCCGCCACGCCGGGCGATGCAGCGGTCGTCGGCACCGCGGGGTCGTCCGACACGGTTACCATCGCACCGGCTTCGCCCGCGACGAGGGCCCCGGCAGCGTAGTCCCACGGCTTCAACCCGCGCTCGTAGTAGGCATCCAGCCGGCCACCGGCGACCATGCACAGATCCAGTGCCGCCGACCCACACCTCCGGATGTCCCGTACGCGCGGAAGCAGGCCCGCGACCACCCGACCCTGCTCGGCCCGGATCCCGGCGTCGTAGGAGAAGCCGGTACCGACCAGTGACAGGGACAGGTCCACGCACGCCGAGGTCCGCAGCGCCCTCGACGTGCCGTCGGCCTCCCGCAGGGTCGCCCCGCGGCCGAGGCCTGCCGACCACGTCTCACGGGTGACGATGTTGTGCACCGCCCCCGCCACCACGACGCCGTCCACCTCCGCGGCCACCGAGACCGCCGTGAACGGGATGCCATAGAGCAGGTTGACGGTCCCGTCGACCGGGTCGACGATCCAGCGCACGCCTCCCCGGCCACCCGGGGCGTCGGCCGAACCGGACTCCTCGCCGCCCTCCTCGCCCAGCACCCGGTCACCCGGACGGCTGGACTCGATCTCCCCGCGCAGATGCTGCTCCACCGAGGTGTCGATGACGGTCACCGGATCCGTGGCCGAGGTCTTGGAGCGCGAGTCCAGACCAGACGTGTCGAACTCGGCCAGCATTCGCCGCGCCACGTCACCGCCGGAAGAGGCGAACCGCAGCGCGAGGGCCAGCAAGTCGTCGATGAACTCCGGGCCCGGTCGGCCGACCGCCGCGTCTGTCCCCCGCCCCGTCATGTGCGTCTCCTCGTCGTCGTATCCCACATGGTCGTATCCCACATGGTCGTATCCCACATCGTCCTCACCCACTGTCGTCACCCGGTGCCCCTCCGGCGATGATCCCGCCCGGCGGCGCGACCGACGGATACCCTGGCGGGCGCCCCACGCCCATCGTGCCCCGACGACGCGGGCGCCCGACGACCCACGCCGCGCCCGTGTACGTCCCGCCACCCAGGAGCCCGACATGTCCGTCCCCACCCCCGCAGCGACCGACCTCCCACCGGGCACCCCGGGCACTCCCACAGGCCTCGGCGTCGATGTGGGCGGCACCGGGATCAAAGTGGGGCTCGTCGACCTCGCACGCGGCGAACTCATCGGGGACAGAGTCGTGCGGGGCACCCCCCAGCCCGCCACGCCCGACGCGATCGCGCAGAGCATCCGCGAGATGACCGAGGAGTTCGATTGGACGGGCCCGGTCGGGGTCGCCCTGCCCAGCGTCATCCACGAGGGGGTGGCGCGGATCGCCCACAACATCGACAAATCGTGGATCGGGTGCGACGTGGCGGAGCTGTTCGACCGGCATCTCCCCGGCCGCACCGTGCTCATGCTCAACGATGCCGACGCCGCCGGCCTCACCGAGGTGCACTACGGCGCCGGCGAGGGAATCGACGGGCTGGTGATCCTCCTGACCTTCGGTACGGGCATCGGCTCCGCCCTCCTGCTCGACGGGAGACTGCTGCCGAACTCCGAGTTCGGTCACGTGATCGTCGAGGACATCGCCGGACGCGGATTCGACGAGGCCGAGCACCTGGCCTCCGCCGCGGTCCGGTCCCGCGACGGCCTGAGCTTCGCCGAATGGGCCCCCCACGTGTCCAACGTCCTGCGCTCGATCGAGGACCTCCTGTGGCCCCGCGCCTTCGTCCTGGGCGGCGGGGTCAGCGAGGTCGCCGACGAGTGGTTCCCTCTCCTCGAGAACCGGACCCCGGTGCGGGCCGCGGTCCGGCGCGGCGACGCCGGGATCATCGGCGCAGCGCTGTACGCGGCCGGCCATTCGGGCGTTCTCGACCTCGGCGGGGCACTACCAGACGACGAGGACTGACGCGGACCAACCCCGCCGGATGCGACCCCCCGACCAGAATCTCGTTACAATGGCCCACGCCGGGAACACGTACCGGCCGGGGACGGGCCCGGTACCGCAAGGCGGACGGCTCGAGTGTCTGCAGAAGGCGGCATCGATCCCCGATTCCCATCAAGTAACCGGTTGTGAAGGGGCGTTTGTGGCAGCCACGAAGACCACCAGTTCGGATTCCGCGGCGAGCGGCGATCCGTTGGACAGCGAGGTCGCTGGCGAGGCCCCCGCCAAGAAGACCGCCGCGCGCAAGGCGCCCGCGAAGAAGACGGCGGCCAAGAAGACCGCCGCCAAGAAGGCCCCGGCGAAGAAGGCGGCCGCCAAGAAGACCGCGGCCAAGAAGACGGCGGCCAAGAAGACCGCCGCCCCGACGAAGCCCGAGGGCGTCGACGGCGACCAGGTCGACGAAGAGCCGACCGATGCTCCCGAGGCCGAGCCGGACACCTCCGAGCTGGAGGACGTCGAGGTCGACGTCGAGGACGTCGAAGCGGACGAGGAGACCAAGGAAGAGCCCACCGCCAAGGACAAGGCGTCGGGCGATTTCGTCTGGGACGAGGACGAGTCGGAGGCCCTGCGCCAGGCGCGCAAGGACGCCGAGCTGACCGCCTCCGCCGACTCCGTACGCGCGTACCTCAAGCAGATCGGCAAGGTCGCCCTCCTCAACGCCGAGGAGGAGGTCGAGCTGGCCAAGCGCATCGAGGCCGGCCTGTACGCCACCTGGTTCCAGGCGCAGGTCGCCGAGCGCGGGGAGAAGCTCACCACCGCGCAGAAGCGTGATTACCGATGGATCGAGCGCGACGGCGTCCGCGCCAAGAACCACCTGCTCGAGGCCAACCTGCGACTCGTCGTCTCGCTGGCCAAGCGCTACACCGGCCGCGGCATGGCGTTCCTGGACCTCATCCAGGAGGGCAACCTCGGTCTGATCCGCGCGGTCGAGAAGTTCGACTACACCAAGGGCTACAAGTTCTCGACCTACGCCACCTGGTGGATCCGGCAGGCCATCACCCGCGCGATGGCCGACCAGGCCCGCACCATCCGTATCCCGGTGCACATGGTCGAGGTCATCAACAAGCTCGGGCGTATCCAGCGTGAGCTGCTCCAGGACCTGGGCCGCGAGCCCACCCCCGAGGAGCTCGCCAAGGAGATGGACATCACGCCGGAGAAGGTGCTGGAGATCCAGCAGTACGCCCGGGAGCCGATCTCGCTCGACCAGACCATCGGCGACGAGGGCGACTCGCAGCTCGGTGACTTCATCGAGGACTCCGAGGCCGTGGTGGCCGTGGACGCCGTGAGCTTCACGCTCCTGCAGGACCAGCTCCGTTCCGTCCTCGACACGCTGTCCGAGCGTGAGGCGGGCGTGGTGCGGCTGCGCTTCGGCCTCACCGACGGGCTGCCGCGCACCCTCGACGAGATCGGGCAGGTCTACGGGGTCACGCGCGAGCGGATCCGGCAGATCGAGTCCAAGACGATGTCGAAGCTGCGCCACCCGTCGCGGTCCCAGGTGCTGCGCGACTACCTGGACTGAGCCCTTTCACGCATTCTCCGGCCCCGTTGTGCTCGCCCGACGGGGCCGCGGCGTGTCCGGGACACCCGGGAGGGACGGGGGCATACGATCTCCGGCATCAGCCTGGGAGAGACGACGAACGGCACCTGAGCTCCCGTCCGACAAGAACGCCCCGGCCAGTGCGGCCGGGGCGTTCTCCTGCGTATCCTGCGCTCGGGGCCTACCCCACGCCGCCGGTCACCAGCTCCGCAGGAGGGTGATCCTCTCGCGGATCTGCTCGGCGGAGGCCATCGGCACGGGCGGGCCGCCGCACGCATTGCGGAGCTGCGTGTGGATCGCCCCGTGCGACTTGCCCAGGCGACCCGAGTACACCGACACGAGGGTGTTGAGCTGACGCCGCAGGTCCTTGAGCTCGGCGGCGGAGGCGACCCGCTCGGCGGCGGCGCCGGCATGTGCGCCCGGGCCGGCGGCGTTGCCGGGGATCGTCGCTCCTGATACCGCCGGGTCCGCTCCCACGACCGCGACCGACCCCGCCCCGGAGGCGGACTGGGCGGACGTGCGCTTGATCTGTTCCTTCTCGCGCTGCCGCAGCAGGGCTTTGACATCGTCGGCGCCCAACAGCCCGGGGAGCCCGATGTAGTCGGCCTCCTCCTCGCTGCCGGCGAATGTGGCCGTGCCGTAGGACGAGCCCTCGTACACGATCTGGTCGAGCTCTGCGTCGGCGCCGAGGGAGATGTAACCGCGGTCCTCGTCGTCCTCGGTGTTCTCGTCCTGCTGCTGGTTCGCCTGGGCGAGCAGCTGGTCCTCCAGCCCCTCCTCCCGGTGGGGCTTGCCCAGGACGTGGTCGCGCTGCGCCTCCATCTGCGAAGCCAGTTGCAGCAGCACGGGTACGGACGGGAGGAACACCGACGCGGTCTCCCCGGGCCGACGGGACCGGACGAACCGCCCGATCGCCTGCGCGAAGTACAGGGGTGTCGAGGCACTGGTGGCGTACACGCCGACGCTCAGTCGTGGCACGTCGACGCCCTCGGAGACCATCCGGACCGCGACCATCCACTCGTCGGTGGAGTCGGAGAAGGTACCGATCCGACTCGAGGCGGTCGGGTCGTCGGAGAGGACGACGGTCGGCGGGGTACCGGTGATCTCCGTCAGGAGCGCCGCGTACTCGCGGGCGCGCTCCTGGTCGGTGGCGATCACCAGACCGCCGGCGTCGGGCACTCCGCCGGCGCGGATCTGCCGGAGCCGGGTGTGCGCCGCCTGGAGCACGGCGGGCATCCAGTCACCGTGGGGGTCGAGGGCGACGCGCCAGGCACGGGACGTCTGGTCGGCACTCAGCGGCTCGCCGAGGCGGGCCGAGAACTCCTCGCCGGCGTTGCTGCGCCACCGGGCCTCGCCCGAGTAGGCGAGGAACACCACGGGGCGGACGACGCCGTCGGCCAGAGCATCGGCGTAGCCGTAGGAATGGTCGGCCTTGGAGCGCTGGTGTCCCTGCCCGTCGGGCTCGTAGGTGACGAACGGGATGGGACTGTCGTCGGACCGGAACGGGGTGCCGGTCAACGACAAGCGGCGTTCCGCGTCCTCGAACGCCTCGCGGATCGCGTCGCCCCAGCTCTTGGCGTCACCACCGTGGTGGATCTCGTCGAGGATCACCAGGGTGCGCCTGGACGCGGTGCGTTCCCGGTGCTTGAACGGGTGCGCGGCCACCTGGGCGTATGTCACCACCACGCCGTGGTATTCCGGGGCGAGCGCGCCCGAGGTGTTGGAGTACTCGGGGTCGAGAGCGATGCCGGCGCGCGCGGCCGAGGCGGCCCACTGGTACTTGAGGTGTTCGGTGGGGGCCACCACGGTGATCGCGTCGACCGTGCGGTCGGCGAGCAGTTCGGAGGCGACTCTCAGGCCGAACGTCGTCTTGCCGGCGCCCGGGGTCGCCACGGCGAGGAAGTCCTTCGGCCGCGCCATGAGGTACTTGCGCAGCGCGGTGCGCTGCCAGGCGCGCAGCGACGCACCCCCGGCCGGCGGGGTGGAGTGTTCTGCGGTCTGTTCGTCTGGGCCCGGGACCGCGCCGGGATCACTCACCAGGCTTCAGGGTCTCGTAGACGCGCTTGCACTCCGGGCACACCGGCGATCCGGGCTTCGCGGATCGGGTGACCGGGAAGACCTCACCGCACAGGGCGATCACGTAGGAACCCATGACCGCGCTCTCGGCGATCTTGCTCTTGTCCACATAGTGGAAGAACTTGGGTGCGTCGTCCTGCGTCTCCTCGGTCGTCGTGACCTCGGGACGCTCGAGTGTCTTCGTCCGGATGGTACTCACCCCCTCATGATGCCGCACCCGGGCGTCGCGGCGCCAACGCCGGAGTACCTTGGGCCCCATGGCACCCGACTTCCGCCGTCAGCGATCCGGGGAACGGGACGACACCTCGAGGCCCGTTCTCATCACGGGCGCGCGCGAGTCGTACCACGACGAGCTGGCGGCCCGGAAGAAGCGCTACTTCCTGCTGATGAGTATCCGGATCCCCGCGCTCTTCCTGGCGGCGGGGTCGCTGGCCCTCTGGAACAACCCGTGGATCGCCCTGGCGATCGTGGCGGGGTCCATCCCGATCCCGTGGATCGCCGTCATCGGGGCCAATGACCGGCCTCCCCTGCCCAAGGGACAGG
Source organism: Dietzia sp. DQ11-71 (assembly GCF_014144995.1). Lineage (NCBI taxonomy): Bacteria > Bacillati > Actinomycetota > Actinomycetes > Mycobacteriales > Dietziaceae > Dietzia > Dietzia sp. DQ11-71. The sequence continues at coordinate 19,354 of NZ_JAALDT010000159.1, forward strand.
CCCGCACCTACACGGCGGGTCGCCTGTCGTCGAACATCCCGTATGCGCTGCCACCCGGGCTCACCGGGACGGACTCACCGCCCCGGGACACGAGCGCCCCCGACGCCGCACCCGATCCCACCCCGTCCGCCGACGAGAGCGACCTCGACACGTGAGCAGCCCGAACCCGACCCTCGCCGAACTCGCGCCCGCGCTGGCCGAGGCGTTCCGGCGGCACGACTACACGGTGGAGGGACTGGAGCGCGCGCTGGGGCCCGAGGCGGTCTCGGCCCTGGACAGATCGGATGCCGCGACGGTCCGCCGTCACGCGCGTGACGCGAGGGGGGTCGGGACCCTGGTGCGGCTGTTCGTCCTGGGCGATCCGCTCCCCCGCTCCGAGGTCGCCGCGACCCTGCCCGGGGTCGACGTGCGAGACGGCGTCGCTGCCGGATTGTGGACCGCGATCGACGACGGTGCCTCCCTGCGTGCGGAGATCGACCTGCGTCCGGTCGACACCGGGCACGGGACCCGCTGGGTGTTCGCGGACGTCGACGGGTCGATGGTCCACACCACGACCCGGCCGGACCACGTCCTGGGGGTCGGGCAGGCGACGCTCTCGCTGCTGCGTGTCACGCCCTCGTCCACCACCGGGTCGGTCCTGGATCTCGGCACCGGGTGTGGGATCCAGATGGTCCACGCGTCGGGGTCCGCCCGAACCGTCACCGGGACCGATATCACCCCTCGGTGCCTCGAGTTGGCGGCCGCCACCCTGGCGATCAACGGCCAGCGTGCGGAGCTCCTGCACGGTCCGTGGTTCGAGCCCGTGGCGGGGCGCCGGTTCGACCGTATCGTCGCCAATCCCCCGTTCGTGGTGGGCCCGCCCGAGACCGGGCACTCCTACCGCGAGTCCGGCCTGAAGCTCGACGGTGCCAGTCGGACGATCGTGTCGGGCGCGCCGCAGCATCTGGCCGACGGTGGCACCGCGGTTTTGCTGGCGTCCTGGGTGGAGCGGGAGGACTCGGACTGGCGGGCCCACGTGTCGTCGTGGGTGCCGGCCGAGGGCGTCGACGCATGGATCGTGCGGCGGGACGTCTCCGACCCCGGCCTCTACGTGTGGACCTGGCTCACCGACGAGGGCATGGACCCACGCGACGAGGCCACCACGCGGGCCGCGGACGCCTGGTTGGACCACTTCGCCGAGGAAGGTGTGGCCGGGATCGGGTTCGGCTACGTCTACCTCCGGCGGATCGACGGGCCGTCGTCCGTCCTGTGCGAGGACCTCACGCACCCGTTCGGCGACGGCCTCGGTGACGAGGCGGAGGCCTACTTCGCGCGCACGGCGTGGCTGCGGGAGGCCGCGGAGCAACACGGCGGACAGGAGCGCGCCCTCGATGCCACGGTCTTCACAGTGTCGCCGGACGTCCACCTCCACCTCTCCGAATCCCTCGCCCCCGCCGGGCCGGACGAGGTCGACTCCCCCGGTCCGTCCACCGTCGTGGTGGAGCGGGTCACCGGCGCCCGGTGGCGCCACGAGATCGATCAGCTCACCGCGAGCGTCCTGCGTGGGGCGCGGACGGGCGCGCTGCAGTTGGAGGACCTGGTGGTGCTCGCCGCGGTCGGTGCCGGGGAGGATCCCGACGCCCTCGCCGGCCCCGTCCGCCGGGTGGTCGCCGACCTGTTCCTCCACGGGTTCGTCGTCCCGGCGGGGATGCCAGGCCTCCTGCCCCCGGGGGTCGCCGCGGCCGTGGCCGCAGGGGCGGCGGGATGAGGGCCGTCGTCTCCCGGGTCACCGAGGCGTCGGTGACGGTGGACGGTGAGGTCGTCGGGGCCCTGTCACGCCCCGGACTGCTGGTCCTGTTGGGGGTGTCGGACGACGACGACGAGACCGACGTCGCCACGATGGTCCGCAAGATCTCGGACCTGCGGATCCTGCGGGAGGAACGCAGCGCCGCGGAGGTGGGCGCCCCCGTCCTGGTCGTCAGCCAGTTCACGCTCATGGGGTCGACCGCGAAGGGCAGGCGGCCGTCGTGGTCGAGAGCGGCTCGGGGCGAGGTGGCCGAACCCGTGGTGGACGCCGTGGTCCACGGTCTGCGCGAACGCGGCCTCGAGGTGGCCACGGGAGTCTTCGGCGCGATGATGCAGGTCCATTCGGTCAACGACGGCCCGTTCACGCTGCTGGTGGAGACCCCCGGCTCGGGCTGAGCGGGTTTCCTCGACGGATCGTGACCGACATCATCGGCGCGGGAACATTCCCGGTACCCCCGTCGTTGTAGAGGTACGTGACCGTGACCCGGCCACGCGCCTGATCCGTCCACCAGCAACCGAACGCCGGCCTCGTCACATGGCCAGGCAGGAGGAGGAGACATGACGTCAGCCACCACCCGATCGGACCGTCGGACGGAGGCGGGGCCGGACAGCCAGAGCCCGAGCGCTGACCTCGTCCGTGTCTACCTCAACGGGATCGGCAAGACGGCACTGCTCAACGCTGAGGACGAGGTCGAGCTCTCCAAGCGGATCGAGGCCGGTCTCTACGCCAAGCACGTGCTGGAGACCAAGAAGCGTCTGGGTCCGGTCCGCAAGGCCGACCTCAAGGCGATCGTCGCGGAAGGTGAGGCCGCCCGCGCCCATCTGCTGGAGGCCAACCTGCGCCTGGTGGTGTCGCTGGCCAAGCGCTACACGGGCCGCGGCATGCCGTTGCTGGACCTCATCCAGGAGGGCAACCTGGGCCTGATCCGTGCGATGGAGAAGTTCGACTACGCGAAGGGCTTCAAGTTCTCCACCTATGCCACCTGGTGGATCCGTCAGGCGATCACCCGCGGAATGGCCGATCAATCCCGCACCATCCGTCTGCCGGTCCACCTGGTCGAGCAGGTCAACAAGCTCGCCCGGATCAAGCGTGAACTCCACCAGCAGCTCGGCCGTGAGGCCTCCCTCGAGGAACTCGCCGAGGAGTCGGGCATCCCCGCGCACAAGATCGAGGAGCTGCTGGACCATTCGCGTGACCCGGTGAGCCTCGACATGCCGGTCGGCGCGGACGAGGAGGCGCCGCTCGGTGACTTCATCGAGGACGCGGAGGCCACCAGTGCCGAGAACACCGTGGTGACCAATGTGATGCACTCCGACGTGCGCGCGGTCCTGGCCACCCTCGAGGAGCGCGAGCAGCAGGTCATCACGCTGCGTTTCGGTCTCGACGACGGCCAGCCCCGCACCCTCGACCAGATCGGCAAGCGTTTCGGACTGTCGCGCGAGCGGGTCCGCCAGATCGAGCGCGAGGTCATGGCCAAGCTCCGCGAGGGTCGTCGCGCGGACAAGCTCCGCTCCTACGCCGTCTGACCGGACGCCGGATCGCACGCCGCACGATCAGACGCTGCCCGATCGGACGCCGCCCGATCAGACGCGCGCCGGGTTCCCCGGAGCCCTTCACACCGTGAGGTCGCAATCCCAGGGCCCCGCCTCCCCCGATCGGGAGGGGCGGGGCCTTCGCGGTGCCGTCCAGGGCCGACCACAGCGCCTAGCGCAGCCGGCGGGGCCCCTCGTCGGCGCTGAACCTGGGAGGCGGCCCCAGCCGGACCGTTGCGTAGAGCACCGCGAGACCGTCGGGTCCGGCGAGCGCCGGGTCCACCGACAGGCGCCGCATCTCCGGCACGTCCTCTACCAGGCATGAAACCCGCCCCATGAGCTCCACCAACGCGTCACGGTCCACAGGCGCGTCCCCGGCATACCCGTCGAGGAGCGCTGCGGCCCGGGGCCGGTCGAGCAGGGCGGCCGCCTCGCGGGGTGAGATCGGCAGCGTGCTGAACGCCCGGTCGGCCAGCAGATCCGACAACATCCCGGACAGTCCGAACGAGATGAGGGTGCCGAAGATCGGGTGATCGGCGACCCGGATGGTCACGGCGACCCCCTTGGTCGCCATCTTCTGCACGTGCAGGGAACGTGAGCCCGTCGTGGACTGGAGGAACGCGAAGGCATGCCGCACCGCGGCAGAGTCGACGAGGTCGAGTCGCACCCCGGACTGATCGCTGCGGGTCCGCCACCGGTCACTCATCGCCTTGACCGCCACCGGGTAGCCCAACTCGTCGGCGGCCATCACGGCCTGGTCGACATCCGTCACGACGCGGTAGTCGACGATGTCGATCCCATAGCACTCCAACAGGGCCCGGACCTGGCCCTGCGTGAGCTCGAACGACTCGGTTCCGGCGTGGAGCTGGCAGAGCGAGTCCACGAGCTCCCGCGCGCGTGCGCGGTCGATGTCCTCGTACTCGGCGGGCTCCTCGGCCGGCTTGTCGAGCCACTCGGCGTACCGGCGGGCGCGCACCAGTGCGGACACCGCTCGTTCGGGATACGGGTAGGAGGGTATCGAGCCCCGCGCCGCCACCCCGGACTCGTCGGTCACCGTCAGTCCCTCCGGCAGCCCTTCCCCCGCGAGGAAGGTACTCACCACGGGCTTGCTGCTCTCGCCCGCGGCGGTACGGATCGCCTCGGCATAGGCGTCGGGTTCCGTCGCGACCGGAGGGACGAACACCGTCAGGACCGAGTCGACCTCGTCACGTGCGAGGACGTCCGCGATCGCCTCGCGGAACTCCTCCGGGGACGCGCCGGCACCCAGATCGACCGAATGCGCCACGGTGAAGCCCTGTTGACGCGCGGAGTCCCCGCCGAGGCGTCCGACCGCGGAGGAGTTGCCGACGATGCCGAGGCGACCTCCCGTGGGCAGCGGTTGGTAGGCCAGGAGCGTGGCGGTGTCGAACATGTCCGTGATGGAATCCACCTGGATGAGGCCGGAGTCGCGGAACAGTCCACCGATGGCGTTCGCCGTCAGCCCCTCGACGCCCGACTCCAGATCGTCGGCCGCTCGGCGGACCACCACCACCGGCTTGTTGCGCGCCACGCGCCGGGCGATCCGGGAGAACTTGCGGGCGTTACCGAAGCTCTCCAGGTAGAGCAGCACCACCTCGGTGGCGGTGTCGGTGTCCCAGTACTGCAGCAGGTCGTTGCCGGAGACGTCGGCGCGGTTACCGGCGGAGACGAACGTGGACAGCCCGAGCCCACGTCGGGCCGCGGCGGCGAGGATGGCGATCCCGAGCGCACCCGACTGGCAGAAGAACCCCGTGCGGCCGGGTCCCGGAACGACTTCTGCGAGGGTCGCGTTGAGCTGCACGTCGGGTGAGGTGTTGATCACCCCGAGCGCGTTGGGGCCGACCACGCGCATCCCGTGGGCGCGGGCCTCGCTGACCAGACGCCGTTCGGAGACGACGCCGGCGCTGCCGACGTCCGAGAACCCGGCGGAGATGACGACGAGGGTCGACACGCCCTTCGACAGGCAGTCGTCGAGGACTTCCGACATGGACGCCGCCGGTACTGCCACTACCGCGAGGTCCACGGGATCCGGGATGTCCCTGACGCTCGGATAGGCGCGCACGGACTGCACCGACGTGGCATCGGAATTGACGGGGTACACGGGACCGGAGAACCCGTTGCCGATGAGGTTGCGCAGTACCGTGTGCCCGATCTTGCCCACCTGGTCCGAGGCGCCGATCACGGCGACGGAACTGGGGTTGAGCACACGCGCCAGACTCCGTGCCTCCGCCGCCGCCTCCCGCGAGTTCCGGACATTGGTCAGGGCCTCGGATGGGTCGATCGCGAACTCCAGGTGGAGAGTGGACCCATCGAACGAACGGGAGATCTCGTACCCGGCCCGCCGGAACACCTGGATCATCGACCGGTTCTCGGAGAGCACCTCGGCCTCGAAGTGGTCGATCCCGCATTCGGCCGCGGCGCCGGCCAGGTGCTCGAGGAAGATCGACCCCAGCCCACGCCCCTGATGCTGGTCGGAGATGGTGAACGCGACCTCGGCGAAGGTCGAGTTCGGCAGTCGCTCGTAGATCGCCATGCCGATGACCTCCGCGCCCAACTCGGCGACGAACGCCATCCGGTCGCGGTAGTCGACGTTGGTCATCCAGGCGAGTTCACGGTCGGACAGCACATCGTGCGATCCGAAGTAACGCAGGTAGCGGGTGCGCTCGGACAGGCTGGTGTGGAACCGGGAGATCTTCTCGGCGTCGTTGGGCAGGATCGGCCGCACGCGCACGGCCCGCCCGTCGGATCCGAGTACGTCCGCAGCCCACTCGTGGGGATAGCCCTCCGGGTACTCGTCGACGGAGGTGTCGGTCGACGCGTGCTCGGGTGGGTCCACCGCCGGGGTGGCGTCGGTCGGGTTCTCGGTCACCGTGTCAACTGTCTCGCGGTCGCCGGGGTGCGCCATGGGGTCCTCCAGGGACTGAGGGGTAGGGGGTCGATGAGTCTGTTGCAGCGCTGCCGGTCAGTCGCGGGGATCGTCCGGGTCGAGTCCGAGCAGGGGGTAGACCGAGCGGCGGGTGTCGAGGATCGACTGGTCGAGTCGGGCGAGCGAACGATCCATCTCCACCCCCCGATCGGATCCCGCGGGCTCCCACGGGGTGTAGCCGGGGGTCTCCCCGTCCCCCATCGTCTGCGGGACGCGGTCGGGGACGGTGAACCTGCCGGCCGCGGCCCGCCACTGGTCCGGGATCGCGGTCGCCGGGTCGAGCGGGACCCCCAGCACGGCAGCGATGAGGTGGGTCCACGACCGCGGGACCACCCGCACCAGTTCGTAGCCGCCCCCGCCGATCGCGATGAGTCTCCCTTCGCAGAGTTCGTCAGCCAGCGCCACGACCTCCAGATACGACTGCCGGTGACCGTCGACGGTCAACGAGAGGTCGGCGAGCGGGTCTTCACGGTGCGAGTCGCACCCGGCCTGCATGACGATGATCTGGGGTTCGAACGTCCGCAGCACTCCGGGGACCACGGCGTGGAAGCCCCGCAGCCAGAGATCATCGGTGACCGCGGGGAGGTACGCCAGGTTGACGGCGGTGCCCTCCGCGCGGCCGACACCGGTCTCCGACGCCCAGCCGGTGGACGGCCACAGGGTGGCTGGGTGCTGGTGCAGGGACACCGTCAGGACCCGCGGGTCCTCGTAGAACGCGGTCTGGACGCCGTCCCCGTGGTGGACGTCGATGTCGACGTAGGCGACGCGGTCGTACCCGTTGTCGAGCAACCAGCTGATCGCCACCGCCGCGTCGTTGTAGACGCAGAACCCGGCGGCGGCAGCGGGCATGGCGTGGTGCATCCCCCCGGCGACGGAGACCGCACGCGTCGCGGCCCCGCTGGCGATGGCCCGGGCGGCCGTCAGCGTGCCGCCCGCGACCGCCGCGCTGGCCTCGTGCATCGCCGGGAACGTCGGGTTGTCGGCCGTCCCGAGCCCGTGGCTCATCCCGACATGCTCACCGGGCGGCAGGTCGCCGGCGGCCTTGACGGCGTCGATGTAGCGGGAGGTGTGGACCCTCAGTAGCTCGTCCTCGCTGGCCGACCCGGGGTCCAGCATCTCGACACCCTGCAGGACGCCGAGCTCGGTCGCGAGCGACATGGTCAGATCGAGCCGCCGTGGACTCATCGGGTGGTCAGCGGAATGCCGGTACTCCAGCAATGACGGACTCCACACGACCTTCGCCGCGACGCCGTCCCCGATCCCGGCCATAGCCACCGTCCTCCCGTGGGCCGGGTCGTTCCCGGCCCGAGCACCCCGAGCGAGCAGTGGGGCACGTCACCCGTGAATCTACGCGTGTGGCACCGGGCCCGGCCCCCGAATGTCCGCTCTCCACCCCGGTCGGTGGCCCGACGGTAGTCTCGGAGGCAGAACCCTGAGGGCGCCCGCGCCTGCGGGGAGTCGCACACCTATCGACGATCCGACCGTGGAGGACTGCAGCGTGAAGGACCTGGTGGACACCACCGAGATGTACCTCCGCACCATTTACGAACTCGAGGAGGAAGGCGTGATCCCGCTGCGGGCGAGGATCGCGGAGCGCCTCGAGCAGAGCGGGCCGACCGTGAGCCAGACCGTCGCGCGGATGGAGCGCGACGGGTTGGTCCTCGTGGCCCCCGACCGGCATCTCCAGCTCACCGCCACGGGCAGGGAACTCGCGGTGGGTGTGATGCGTAAGCACCGCCTCGCCGAGCGTCTCCTGGTCGACGTGATCGGACTGGAGCTCGAGAAGGTCCACGCCGAGGCGTGCCGCTGGGAGCACGTGATGAGCGACGACGTCGAGCGGCGGCTCATCGAGGTCCTCGATGACCCCCGGACCTCTCCCTACGGCAACCCGATCCCCGGGCTGGAGCGGATCGGGTACCCCGCCTCCGCCCTCGACGACCCCAACCAGATCAGGCTCTCGGCGCTGGAGAGTGACGTGGCCCACCGGGTCCGGATCCGGGCGATCGGTGAGAACGTGCAGATCGACACGGAACTGATCTCCGAGCTCCGGGCCGCGGGCGTCGAACCGCTCAGAACCGTCACCGCCACCCGCCGCGGGCACCTCGTCGAGCTCGACTCCGGTGAGGGGCGCACGGTGGAACTCGACGGCGACCACGCCCACGCCATCCAGGTCGAGATCGTCTCGTGAAGCTGCTCGTCACCGGCGGCGCCGGGTATGTCGGCGGGGTCTGCGCGACGGTCCTGATCGAGCGCGGTCACGAGGTGGTGGTGCTCGACGACCTGTCCACGGGTAACCGGGACGGGGTTCCCGAGGGGGCGACGTTCGTCGAGGGGGACGTGGCCGTACGCGCGCCGGAGGTTCTCGACTCCTCGTTCGACGGTGTCCTGCACTTCGCCGCGCGTTCACTCGTCGGCGAGTCCGTCGAGAAGCCCGGGGAGTACTGGCAGGGCAACGTCGTCACGTCCCTGGCCCTCCTCGACGCGATGCGTGAGTCCGGGGTGGGCAACCTGGTGTTCTCCTCCACCGCCGCCACCTACGGCGAGCCCGAGCAGGTCCCCATCACCGAGGACATGCCCACGCGTCCGACCAACACCTACGGGGCCACCAAACTCGCGATCGATCACGCCATCACGTCGTACGCCACCGCGTACGGTCTCGCCGCGACCAGCCTGCGCTACTTCAACGTCGCCGGGGCCTATCACGGTGCGGGCGAGAACCGGGTCGTGGAGACCCACCTCATCCCCCTCGTGCTGCAGGTCGCGCTCGGCCATCGCGCCGATATCAAGGTCTTCGGTGACGACCGGCCCACCCCCGATGGCACGTGCATCCGCGACTACATCCACGTCGCCGACCTCGCCGACGCCCATCTGCTGGCGCTGGAGACCAACACTCCCGGCACCCACCGGGTGCTCAACCTGGGCAGCGGTGAGGGGTTCTCCGTCCGTGAGGTCATCGACGTGTGCCGGGAGGTCACCGGACATCCCATCCCCGACGTCGTCGCCCCACGTCGCGCCGGCGACCCGGCGGTGCTCGTGGCCTCCAGCGCCCGGGCGATCGCCGAACTCGGGTGGAACCCCTCCCGCACCGACCTGCGTACGGTCGTCGAGGACGCCTGGGCGTTCACCGAGGCGCTCGGCGACCGCGCGCACTCGGCTCCGCGCTGACCCGGAGCGGCTCAGGCGGCCGCGGCCACCTGCCTGA
>NZ_JAALDT010000015.1:0-3850 GCF_014144995.1 Dietzia sp. DQ11-71
GTGCGAGGCGGGCCGGGCGCGGGGCGGGTCAGCGGGGCCGGATCTCGGCGAGGCACTGCTCGGCCAAGCTCAGGGTGGCTGCGTCGAACAGCAGCAGCGTGGCGGACTCCACCTCGGTGTCGATGCCGGCGAGAGTCCCGAGCGCGGTGCGGATCGCGTCCTCGCGCGGCCAGCCGTAGGCCCCGGCGGAGATGAGCGGGAAGGCCACCGTGCGGGCGCCGAGCTCATCGGCCACGGCGAGGGAATTGCGATAGCAGCCGGCCAGCAACGCTCCGCCGCCGGTGCCGCCCGTGCCGCCCGTTGCTTCCGCGCCGCCGGTGCGTTCGTAGACCGGGCCCACGGTGTGGATGACCCAGCGGGCGGGGAGATCTCCGGCACCGGTCGCGACGGCCTGTCCCGTCGGCAGCCCGTCTCGCAGGCGGCCCGCCCTCAGCTCCCGGCACTCGGCCAGGATCGTCGGCCCGCCCGCGCGGTGGATCGCCCCGTCCACACCGCCGCCCCCGAGTAGGGACTTGTTGGCCGCGTTGACCACCGCGTCGACGGTCATCCGGGTGATGTCGCCGTGGCCCAGCTCGATCCGGGCGCGCCTCGTCGTCGTCATCCCGACACCCCGGGCGCCACGGCCTCGCGGGCCGACCTCCGGCGGGTGATCATCGGCGTCGGCGAGTCGTCGAGGCGGTCCATCAACCACATGATGGTCGCCACCTCGCCCACCCACGCCAGACTCACGCACCAGCCGGCCAGGATGTCGCTCGGGAAGTGCACACCCAGGTACATGCGGGTGACGCCGATGGCCGGGACGTACCCCGCGGACCCGACGATCACCGGGTAACGCCACGCCGTTGGCCAGGCCAGGACGCAGGCGCACCCGGCCAACGCCGCGCTCGCCATGGCGTGACCGCTGGGGAACGAGTAGCTCTTCTCCTCCACGATGTGGGTGAAGAACGTGGGCCGACCCCGCCGGTACAGGGCCTTGAGCACCGAATTGATGATCGTCGACCCCACCAGGGACACCGTCAACAGTGCGGCGGGCCGGCGACTGCCCCGGACGGAGACCAGATACGCCGAGGTGGCCAGGGCGAACAACGGCACCGCAGTGACTCCGCCGAGTTCGGTGACGGCCCGGACGATGCGCGTGTTGCGCGGCGAATGGCGACTCTGCAGCCACAGCATGACGGGCCGGTCGAAGGGCAGGCCCGCATCGCCGCGGATGCGCTCGGCCAGCTCGACGAATCCGATCACCGGGGTCGCGAACCCCACGAACGCCACCCCGAAGATCGTCCACGTCCCGCGCGGCAGCGGCATCTCGCGCCGGTCGACGATGCTCCCCAGCACCCCGTCCGACGGGTACAGCTGCCGCAGGATGTCCCGAGCGGAGGTGAACGCTCGGGAGCGACGGGAGGTCGTCGTGCGCGACATGCCACCACACTAGGCAGAGCGGCGGCCTTCCCGCCGGTGGATCGCCGCGAGGTCGGGTGCGGCGCGGTTAGGGTGGGCCGCAGGCGACCCGAGAGGCGGAGGACGAATGAGCCAGACCCGTGTGGAACATGACCTGCTCGGTACCAAGGAGGTCCCGGCGGAGGCCTATTACGGCATCCACACGGTCCGGGCCGTCGAGAACTTCCCGATCACCGCCACCACCATCAGCGACATCCCCGACTTCGTGCGCGGCATGGTCATGGTGAAGAAGGCCGCCGCGCTCGCGAACCTCGAGATGGGTGTCCTCGACGAGACGGTGGCGAAGACGATCGTCGGGGCCTGCGACGAGATCCTGGTCGACGGGCGCTGCATGGACCAGTTCCCCTCCTGCCAGTTCCAGGGCGGCGCCGGCACCTCGGTGAACATGAACACCAACGAGGTCGTGGCCAACCTCGCCCTCGAGCGCCTCGGCCACCCCAGGGGCTCCTACGACATCGTCAGCCCCAACGACGACGTCAACCGTTCACAGTCCACCAACGACGCCTACCCGACCGGATTCCGCATCGCCCTGTGGCACGCGCTGGAGCGACTCGAGCCGGCGATCGTCGCCCTGCGGGAGGCCTGCTACGACAAGTCCGAGGAATTCCGCGAGGTCCTCAAGATGGGGCGCACGCAGCTGCAGGACGCGGTCCCCATGTCGATGGGCCAGGAGTTCGGCGGCTTCGCCGTGACGCTCGACGAGGAACTCCACGTCCTCGGCGCCGCGGCCCGGATGCTGCTCGACGTCAACCTCGGTGCGACCGCGATCGGCACCGGAGTCAACACCCCGCCCGACTATCGTCGCGCCGTCATCAAACATCTGCGGGCCGTCACCGGACTGCCGGTCACCGGCGCGATGAACCTCATCGAGGCCACCAGCGACACCGGCGACTACGTCAACGTCCACGCCGCCCTCAAGCGGACCGCGGTGAAGGTCTCCAAGATCTGCAACGACCTGCGGCTGCTGTCCTCGGGGCCGCGCGCCGGCTTCAACGAGATCAACCTGCCGGAGCTGCAGGCCGGGTCGTCGATCATGCCAGCCAAGGTCAACCCGGTGATCCCCGAGGTCGTCAACCAGGTGTGCTTCAAGGTGATCGGCAACGACGTCACCGTGACCATGGCCGCCGAGGCAGGTCAGCTCCAGCTCAACGTCATGGAGCCGGTGATCGCCCAGGCGATGTTCGAGTCGATCTCGCTGCTGACCAACGCCATCGAGACGCTGACCGAGAAGTGCGTGGAGGGGATCACCGCCAACGTCGAGGTGGCCCGACAGAACGTGATGAACTCGATCGGGATCGTCACCTACCTCAACCCGATCATCGGCCACCACAACGGTGACCGGGTCGGCCGTGAGTGCGCCCGGTCGGGCCGCGGGGTCCGGGAGGTGGTGCTGGAGATGGGGCTGCTGTCGGCGGAGGAGCTCGATGACATCTTGTCGCCGTCCAACCTCCTGCGGCCGAAGTACAAGGGAAAAGGTGGTACACGGGACGTGGCACAACCCGGGCAGGATATGACCGGCCCCACGGCCTGAGCCGCCGGGTCGGAGTCGGACCAGGGCGGTCCGACTCCGACCCGGGTGAGCCGTGTCAGGGTGAGCCGTGTCAGGCGGGGGGCTCGCCGACGCGGCCGATGCTGCTCACGGCGAGGTTCCCCAGCGAACTGTCGAAACCGAACTGCTGGTCGATGAATGCGGACGAGCCCGAGATCGCGGCGTTGATGGCGGCGGACGAGCCGACGGTGAAGTCGAACTGGGCGAAGAAGTCGGCGATGGCCTTGAGCATGAGTGCCTCCAGATGGATCGGTGGTCGCGCCGCGAACCGGGCGGCGGGACATGAGCTGGCTTACACAGGTGATATCGGACCCGCCGCCCCGATCGTTAGCCGGGCAAACTGATGATTCCGGCCCGCGCGACCGCTACCGTCGCACCATGAGCTCTCCCACCTCCCGCGTCGTCGCCGGGCGCGAGATCACCTTCCCGGTCCCCGTCGTGTCCGCCTCGGTCTCCGGCGCGGCGTTTCTCACCCGGGCAGCCGTCGTCCGCCGGCTCATCGCCGCCGGCCGCCAGTCCGCCGTCCTCGACACCGCGGGCGCCGAGCCGGTGGCACTGCCCGGCGGCCGGACCCCCGCGATCATGATCCACGTGCGCTACCACGACGTGCCGGGCAACGTCCTGGGTGCGTACCACGAGATGGGACTGGCCTTCCAGCTCAAGGTGCCGGGCCACGGGACCCTGGTGCACATCCACGAACTGCCGGTGGACCAGGACTTCACCCTCGCGGCGGGCAATGAGCTGTGGGGCTTTCCCAAGTGGAAGGGCGACATGGTCGGCACCGCCGGCGGGGCGCTCGACGATGCCCGCCTCGGGGCCGTCGGGTCGGCGGGCGCCGGCGGG
>NZ_JAALDT010000160.1:0-3277 GCF_014144995.1 Dietzia sp. DQ11-71
CCCCGCGTGGTGCCGCGAGGTGCTGGGCGCGGAGCCGGGGAGGGTCAACATCACGCTGCGGGAAACCCGGCCGCCTACGCTGGGCGAATGACGTCTGGGCAGAACCCGTCCGCCGGCCGGAGCCGGACCATCCTCGTGGTGGCGCTCGTCGCCGTCCTGGCGGTGGTCGCCGCGGTCGTGACGGTGGTCGTCTCGTCGGCGACGTACGCCCCGGGGGTGCGCACCCTGTCCCCGAAGATCCAGGTGGCGGCCGGTTCCGACCATGTCGATCCCGAGACCGGCCTGGTCATCCGGGTCCCCGAGGGGTGGCGCGCGGAGTCGGGGGAGCTGATCTTCGGCAGTACCGTCATGAGTCCGGTCGCGGCTGCCGACGATCCGAGCCGCTCGGACGGGGTCGTGCTGGCCGCTCGCCTCACCGAGGACCTGTTCGACCCGGAGAACCCGGACAACCAGCTCGCGGCGCTCGCACTGGCCAACGGGATGGGTCAGTTCCTGCTCCCCGTCCCGGGGCGGCCGGTCGAGGAGCGGATCGAACCGCTCTCCACGCGCGTCGGCGACGGCTGGTCGGTGTCGTTCCGGGTGCTCCCCGCGGTCCAGCAGGACATCATCGGCCCGGAGGGCGCACTGGTGTACTCGGCGGTCGTCGGCGAGGGCGCGCAGCGCTTCTGGCTGACCTACGTCAGTCGTCCGGGCGACGGCACCATGTCGTCACCCCACGCCGAGTGGGCCGACGAGATCGTCGAGCGCCTGCGGCCGGCGGAGGGATCGATCTGACCCCGAGTCCGCCCCCGGCTCAGGGCCGCATGCGCCGGAAGCCCACCACCGGGTTGCCGCCGGCGAGTCCCTCACGCGACGCGCACACGGCCTCGACCTGCGCGCGCGCCTGGTCCCGCACCGGCGTCTCCGGGTCGAGCACCGACAGGTACTCGGAGTGCTCGGCCAGCGCGTCGACGGCCGGCTCGACGAAGCCCTTCACGTCGACGTAGTGCGTCACCTCGGGCGAGGACTCGAACCACATCTGCGGACGCCCCTCCGCGGCGTCCACCCCGACCGCGGCGACCAGGTCGTCGTACGCGGCCCCCACGGCCGCTCCGAACTCCATGTGATCGCTCTGGTTGGGCATCCCCGGCCCGAACTCCTCACCGGAGTACAGGGAGATGACCACGTCCGGGCGATGGCGGCGGATCGCGTCGGCCACCGCGTCGCGCAGTTCGGCGTTGTTGACGATCCGGCTGTCCGGGAAACCGAGGAACTCCACCTCGTCCACCCCGACGATCGCCGAGGACCGCCGCTGCTCCTCCTCGCGGATCGGTCCCGCGATCGCCGGTGCCATCCCCTCGATGCCGGCCTCGCCGCTGGAGGCCAGGACGTAGACGATGCTGCGGCCCTCGGCCGTCCACCGCGCCACCGCGGCGGACATCCCGTACTCGGGGTCGTCGGGGTGTGCTACCAGGACCAGCCCCCGGGTCCAGTCGGTGGGGAACGCCTCGGGCACGGAATGGTCCGAGGATGCCGGGGAGGTGGCCTTCTCGGGCTGGGCTGCGTTCTCTGGCCGGTCCGGGGAATCGTTCATGACCCGAGTATGGCCCTCCTCGGTGCTCGCGTGCCCGCCGTCGCCGGAACGGGCACACGTAAACTTGCCGCGAACCTCATCGTCGTCGTCGTCCCCTCATGGAGGCCCCCAGTGTCCGCACTCTTCCCCGACTACCGCCCCACCTGGGAGACCGACGACCACCGGCTGCTCCGAGAGCACGCCCGCGCGTTCTTCGCCAAGGAGATGACGCCCAACCAGGAGAAGTGGTCCACACAGAAGCACGTGGACCGCGAGACCTGGCTGCGCACCGGCGAGGCCGGCCTCATCTGCCTCGACGTGCCCGAGGAGTTCGGCGGCCAGGGCGGCGACCCGGGCATGGAGTACCTCGTCACCGAGGAGCTCGTCTACTCCGGCGACACCGCGTTCGGCATGGGCGTCGGCTCCACCATCACCCCCCACTACGTGGCGAACTACGCCACGGAGGAGCAGAAGCGCGAGTGGCTGCCGAAGATCTGCTCGGGTGAGTGGATCTCCGCCATCGCCATGACCGAGCCCGGCGCCGGCTCGGACCTGCAGGGCGTGCGCACCACCGCCAAGCGGGACGGCGACCACTACGTCATCAACGGCTCCAAGACGTTCATCTCCAACGGTGGCTCCGCCGACTTCGTGGTGGTGGTGGCCAAGACCGACCTCGACGCCGGCCACAAGGGCATGGCCCTGTTCGCCGTGGAGGCCTCGACGCCGGGCTTCGAGCGAGGCCGCGTGCTGGAGAAGATGGGCCGCCACGGCGCCGACACCGCCGAGCTGTTCTTCAACGACATGCGCGTGCCCGCCGCCAACCTCCTCGGCGGCGAGGAGGGGCAGGGCTTCTACCAGCTCATGAACCAGCTGCCGCGTGAGCGTCTGGCGATCGCCGTGGACGCGCTGGCCATGGCCGAGGCCGCCGTCGTGGAGACGCTCGAGTACGTCCGCGAGCGGCAGGCGTTCGGCAAGCCGATCCTGGACTTCCAGAACACCCGCTTCGAGCTGGCGCACTGCAAGACGCAGGTCATGGCCACCCGCACGTTCGTCGACCACTGCATCTCCCGGGAGATCGACGGCGAGCTCGACGCCGTCACCGCCTCCATGGCCAAGCTGCAGGCCACCGACATGCTCGACGACGTGGTGGACCGCTGCCTCCAGCTGTTCGGCGGCTACGGCTACATGATGGAGTACCCCATCGCGCAGAAATTCGCCGGCGCCCGCGTCATGCGGATCTACGGTGGCACGAACGAGATCATGAAGGAGGTCATCGGTCGGGCGCTGTGACCGATAACCGTCGATAGGAACAGTTCAGGACCGTTCCGAAGGGGGTGGCGGGGTGTCGGACGCGGTCGTGCGCGATGTTGTGGTGATCGGCGGGGGCCAGGCGGGCCTCGCGGCCGGTTTCTACCTTCGCCGCGCCGGCGCGGACTTCGAGATCCTCGACGCCTCGGACGAGCCCGGCGGCGCGTGGCCGCACACCTGGCCGTCCCTGCGGTTGTTCTCGCCCGCCGACTTCTCGTCCCTGCCGGGCCGCCGCATGCCCCGCACCGACGACGGCGCCAATCCCGGCGCGGCCCACGTCGTGGACTACCTGCGCGGGTACGAGGAGTACTACGACCTCCCCGTGCGGCGCGGGGTGACGGTGGTCGCCGTGGAGCGGCCGGGGGCAGGGCGAGAGGGCGGCTACGCCACCAACGCCACCAACGGCGACGACGGCCA
>NZ_JAALDT010000161.1:0-3636 GCF_014144995.1 Dietzia sp. DQ11-71
CACCTGCATGACGGCTACACGGCTGTCACCGTGACGCCGGCCGGTCCCCTGCACCCGCGCCGCTTCCTCACCGCGGTCTCGGCGCCGCCGGCCGGCGCCTACCGCGCCAAGGGCACGTTGACCCTGGCAGGCGCGGACGGCCCCCGCCGCTACGAGGTGGCTCTGGTGGGCCGCCGGTTGGAGCTGCGCGCCGGGGGAGAGGGGCCGGAGGGTCTGGTGGTGATCGGCGTGGAGATGGACGACGACGAGGTGGTCCGCTTCCTCGAGGAGGCCGTGCTGGACACCGGGGAGACGGTCGACGCCTCGGCCATGCTGGGCCTGCACCCGTACCTCGTCGGCGACCCGGACTCCAGCGACGTCGAGGAATGGATCTACGACGAACAGCGCGCGGCGCCCGTCACCGGGGTCGCCGCGATGTTGGCCGATCCCGAGGATCCGGAGGCATTCGATCCAGCTTTCACCCCCTGACCGCGGTGCGGGGACGAAGCTGCGGCCGGTACCCCCGACGACCTGACGCCTCTCTCATGTTCTGGTTCGGCGTCACCCCGACTACGTGCGTATAGTGGCGCTGACGACGCCGAAGTGTCGCACCGGCAGGGGGGCCAACCGCCCGCGGCGGGGGTGCTGCACGGACGAGGGAGGAGACCTCGTGGACGAGGACAACACCGGCCACGGCCCGAGCGGCGCCGGGGACTCCCAGCGACGCAAGCGTGACCTCGCCTCGGTGCGTAGCGCGATCGCGGCGCTGCGGGAGGCCACGGGAATCCCCGTGACGATCGGTGGTGTCGTCGGGGAGGGCCACACGTTGGTCCTGTCAGAGTCCCTCGGGATGCGGACCTCGGCGATGAAGGACCTCAAGGTCCACTACGGGGCCGGCGTGGGCGGTCGGGTCATGGCCACCGGCAAGCCGGTCGGCGTGGCGGACTACCCGCGGGCCGGGGTCATCACCCACGAGTACGACCTCCCGGTGCTCTCCGAGGGGCTGCGGTCGATGGCCGCCATCCCCGTCGTGGTGGGCAAGGACGTACGCGCGGTGATCTACGCCGGTGTCCACTCCTCGGTCCGGTTCGGCGAGAAGGTCCTCAACCAGATGGCGGCCACCGCCCGCGCCCTGGAACAGGAGATCGCGGTCAACGACGCACTGGCGGCCCGCGGCGCCGCCCCGGTCGGGCCCGGCTCCGGCGAGGGCCGGTGGGACGACGTGCTGTCCAACGAGCGGATGCGCGAGACCCACGCCCGCCTGCGGATGCTCGCCTCACGCACCGAGGACCCGGACGTCCGCGTGGAGCTCGAACGCATCTGCGCCGAGATGGTCTCCCCGCCGCCCGAGATGCCCACCGCGCGGTTGTCCCGCCGCGAACTCGACGTGCTGGCGTGCGTCGCCCAGGGCAAGACCAACATCGAGACCGCCGCCGACATGGGCATCGGTGCCGAGACGGTGAAGAGCTACCTGCGGTCGGTGATGCGGAAACTCGACGCGCACACCCGGTTCGAGGCGGTCAACGCAGCACGCCGCATGGGCGCGCTGCCCTGACCCACCCCGCTCCGGCCGGTCGCGGTCCGGTCAGCCGCGCTCCGTCCGCTGAGCTCCGGTCAGCCGCGCTCCCCGCCGGGCACCCACAGGACGTCGCCCTCCGGGTTCGCGACCCGGCCCAGGACGAACAGCAGATCCGACAGCCGGTTCAGGTACTTCGCCGGCAGGACCGAGGTCGTCTCCGGGTGCGCCTCGACGGCCGCCCATGCCGAACGCTCCGCCCGTCGGGTGACGGTACGGGCGACGTGCAGGTACGCACCCCCCGGGGTCCCGCCCGGCAAAATGAACGACGTCAGGTCCGGCACCTCGGCGTTGAACTGGTCGATCCAGCTCTCGAGGCGATCGATATAGGGCTGCTCGATGCGCAGCGGCGGGTACTTGGGGTCCTCGACCTCCGGCGTCGACAGGTCCGCGCCGGCGTCGAAGAGGTCGTTCTGCACGGTCCGCAGTACCGCGACGACACGGTCGTCCAGGCCTCCGAGCGTCACGGCCACGCCGATCGCCGCGTTGGCCTCGTCGCAGTCCGCGTACGCCACCAGTCGGGGATCGTTCTTGCTCACGCGCGAGAAATCGGAGAGGCCCGTGGACCCGTCGTCGCCGGTCCGGGTATAGATCTTGGTCAGGTGAACAGCCATGTCGGCCAACCTACGCTGCCGCGGGGCCGCGGCTGGAGCGGATCCCTCCCTCCTCTCGCCTAGGGTGGAACCGTGAGCGCTAATCCCACGTCCCGCGAGGAGAGCTTCCTCGTCCGCGGCGGTACCCGACTGTCCGGCGAGATCTCCGTATCAGGCGCCAAGAACAGCGTGCTCAAGCTGATGGCGGTGGCGCTCATGGCCGAGGGGCGGACGACGCTGACCAATTGCCCGACGATCTCCGACGTCCCCGCGATGGCCGATGTGCTGCGCCACCTCGGGTGCACGGTCGAGGTCTCCGGCGACACCGTCGTGATCGACACCCCGGCTGAGTTGGGGCACGTGGCCGATGACAAAGCGGCCCAGCGCCTGCGCGCATCGGTGTGCATCCTGGGACCACTGGTCGGCCGCCATCATCGCGCCGTGATCGCGATGCCCGGCGGAGACGCGATCGGAAGCCGTCCCCTCAACTGGCACCAGAACGGACTCAACCGGCTCGGCGCCCGCACCCGCATGGACCACGGCCGACTCGTCGCCGACGCGACCGAGCTCCGGGGCGCGGACTACGAGTTGAGCTTCCCGTCCGTCGGCGCGACCGAGACCTTCGTGACCGCGGCGGTCCTGGCGGAGGGCACCTCGGTTCTCAAGAACGCCGCGCGCGAGCCGGAGATCGTCGACATCTGCGACCTGCTCAACGAGATGGGGGCACAGATCAGCGGCGCGGGGACGAGCACGATCACCATCCGCGGCGTCGATGAGCTGACGCCGGTCAGTCACCGGGTGGTCGGGGACCGGATCGTCGCGGCCACCTGGGCCATGGGTGCGGTGATGACCCGGGGCGACGTCACCGTCACCGGCATCGACCCCATGTTCATCCATGTGGTGCTGGAGAACCTGCGCGCGGTGGGTGCCGACGTCGAGACCGGGCCCGACTGGATCCGGGTCGCCCAGGAGGGCCGGCCGCGGGCCCGGGACATCCGGACCCTGCCCTTCCCCGGTTTCCCCACCGACCTCCAGCCGATGGCGATCGCACTCGCCTCCGTGTCCGAGGGGGTGTCGGTGGTGACCGAGAACCTCTTCGAGGCACGGTTCCGGTTCGTCGAGGAGATGGTCCGCATGGGCGTCACCGCCGAGACCGACGGTCACCACGCCAAGATCGTCGGCCGCGAGCGCCTGGACTCCGCGACGGTCTGGGCGAGCGACATCCGCGCCGGGGCCGGGCTCGTGTTGGCCGGCATGTGCGCGGACGACGTCACCGAGGTCTGCGAGGTCTTCCACATCGACCGGGGATACTCCGACTTCGTCGGGAACGTCCGGTCCCTCGGCGGCGAGATCGAGCGAGTGCCCACCCATCGTTGAGGTCGACGGGGCGGAGATCGGGCACGCAACGCCGAAACTGCCTCTGACCAGGCGATTAGTACTTTCGCCGCGGCCCGTGTAACTTTATCGGAGCCGCCAGGGAGCGGGCCG
>NZ_JAALDT010000162.1:0-2421 GCF_014144995.1 Dietzia sp. DQ11-71
TGACGGAGCTCGACGACGACGTCGAGGTGCTCGAGACCGGTCCCGGCCTGCCCGCCGCCCGCGTCGCCGAACTGGTGGCGACGAGGTACGCCGCGGGACACGGGGTCGTGCGGATCGCGGCGGCGGCCACCCTGGCCGCGCGGGCCCGCGAACTCGACGCCGTCGGGGTGGAGTTCGAGGTCGTCCCCGGCGTGGTCTGAGAAGTTTCGTCTAGCCCCAGGCGGCGGTGAGGGCGTCGTCGATACCGTCCCGCACCGCGCCACGCACCTCGTCGATCGCCGGCGGGGCCCCCGGGTCCTCCCATACGATGGGCCGGCCCGCGGCCAGCACCGGGCGTCGCGGTGGTGTCCTGGCGTGCTCCCGCCCGTGGTAGACGATCCCGACCGGCAGGACCGCCACCCGGCCGTCCTCCTCGCGGACCCCGCGGACCATCTGGCCCACCCCCTTCTTGACCGAGCCGAGACGGAGCGTGCGCAGGTCGTCGGCCGAGGAGTTGGTCCCCTCGACGAACGTCAGGACCACGCCGCCCGAGGTGAGACGATCCACGCAGAGACCGATGAGCCGGGCCGCCGCCGCGTCGTGCACCTCCCGAGCCGTGCCCTGGTAGTTCTTGGCCCGGAACACCGGGACCGTCCCCGTGTACTCGAACACCGGACGCAGCGGGCCCCGGAAGAGCGGATCCTTGGTCAGGCCGGTGCCGCTCGACAGGAACCGGACCCGCTTGTCGAACACGCCCGAGGCCAGGACGAACGGGTCGTGCTTGGACGGGTGGTTGGCGGCGACGACGATCCCCACCCCGGCGTCGTGGAGACGGTGCAGCTCGGACACGGTCTCCGGCGCGATCCGCAGCTCGGGGGCATAGACGGCCCCGACGAGGGCCAGCAGCGGGTGGGTGAAGCCGTCGCGCCGACGCCCCGGGCCGTAGAAGTCGTACACGGCCTCCCAGTTGGCCACGGTCACCTCTGGCCGCGCACCCCGCCTGCCGCCTGCGTTCATCCCCCCAGTGTCGCCGAGCGGGTGCCGCCCCGCACCCGGATTGCGGCATGCTCGAAGGGTGAACGCTCCCGGGATGACGTCATGAGCCCCCGCCTCCTGCTGGTCGCCCACGGCACCCGGGCGGCGGCCGGCCGCCGCGTCCTGGGTCGGGTCCTGCTGGAAGCGCGTAAGCAGCTGCCCGGCGTGGACTGCCGACTCTCCTGGGTGGACGTCCAGTCACCCGGCCCGGGCCGGATCCTCGCCGACGGCGCACCGACGGTCGTGGTCCCGGCCTTCCTCGCCCGCGGTTACCACGTCACCCACGACGTCGGGCAGGCCTGCCGCGACGCCCCCGGACCGGTCGTCCAGACGCCGCACCTCGGCGCGGAACCGGAGGTCGTACGGGCCCTGATGCAGCGGCTCGCCGAGGCCGGCGCGGTGGGGGCATTCGGCGCGGACGCCGTGGTCCTGGGAGCGGCGGGGAGTAAGAACGCGTCGTCGATCGCGGAGACGAGGGCGCTCGCCGACAGGCTCTCCGACCTCATGGGCGTGCCGGTGACCTCCGGTTTCGCCTCCGCGGCGGTCCCGACCGTCGCCGAGGCGGTCGAACAGTTCCGCACCGGGGGGCGACGTCGGGTGGCGGTCGCGACCCACCTTCTCGCCCCCGGTTTCTTCGCCGATCGAATGGCCGCGGCAGGCGGGGATATCGTCTCTCCGCCACTCGGCGCACACCCGGAGATCGTCGATCTCATCGTGCGGAGGTATCGCGAGAATTCCGACTCTTTCGGCCACTGAACAACTGTGGAATATCCCCGAAAAGTTCAGCACTGAAAACATTGTCGAGAAGCGTTATCCAAAACATACGTGTGCGTATGTCGACTTCCCTGTGCATAATGTCTTCATATAGAGAACAGAGCCGGCCAAGGGAGAAGAACACATGGCACAGCAGTTCCAGGTGCAGTACATCGACGACCTCGACGGAACGGATCTCGGCAGCGACGCCAATACGATCACGTTCGCATTTGACGGTAAGGAATACACGATCGACCTCAGCGACGAGAATGCTGAGAAATTCCGCGAGGTAATGGCTCCGTACGTGGAGAACGGCCATCGTGTCTCGTCCAGTGGCAAGGCCAAGCCTGCACGCCGGGCCGCGGCCAAGTCGTCGTCGTCGGGCGATACCAAGGCGATTCGCGAATGGGCCCGCAGCAACGGTTACGAGGTCTCCGACCGCGGCCGAATTCCGTCCGACATCATGGACGCCTACGCCGCGGCTAACTGATACGGACACCGGTCTGTACGAACAACACCCGGACGCGGACCAACCCTGTCGCCACTCGACGAGGCGGCGAGCTGGAATCGCGCACAAAGTAAGGCCCGTAGTCCCCGCGAGGGGCTGCGGGCCTTTCTTTTCGCACGCTGACCTTTTCGCACGCTGACCTTTTC
>NZ_JAALDT010000163.1:0-3765 GCF_014144995.1 Dietzia sp. DQ11-71
CAGTTGGCGGCCACCACCTCGTCGACCACCAGCACGCCGCTCGGCGCGCCCGTGGCCGCGGCGGCGACCACGGCGCCCGTGGTGCGGGCGCCGATGATCTCGATGGCATCCCACTCGCGCATCCCCAGCGCGAGGATCACCTCCGGGTGTGCGCGGACGATTCCCCGTCGGGAGTCGGCCGCGGACGCCGACAGACGCAGGGTCAGGTCAAGATCCGGGCGGGAGTTCACGGAGGTGAGCGTATCGCGGCGAGCGCAGGACCCCCTCCGGCCCCGGCGGGGTCACAGCGCGCCGCGGATGGCGTTCCAGGCGACGGGGATCTGACGCGAGTAGTAGGACCAGTTGTGCAGCCCGGTGGGCAGGTGGTCGATCGTCGCCGGGATGCGCAGTTCGCGCAGGCGACGGTCCGCCGCGCGTGTGCACTGCCCGGTCGCCTGCTCCAGCGCCATGCCGGCGACGAAGTTGGCGGCGTCGTTGTTGTAGTCCTCCCAGTCGCCCGGGTTGGCCACGCCCGTGCCGGACGAGAGGTAGATCGCCTTTCCGCGCAACTCCTCCGCGTTGATGAGCGCGTCGTGGTCCGCCCACTGAGCGTTGCCCGGCTCGCCCCACATGTTGGTCAGCGTGGCGCCGCGGCTCTCCACGGTGTAGCGGGTGAGGATCTGACCGAGCGTGCCGGTGGAGTAGCAGCCCGAGACGCCGAAGACGGCCCGGTAGAGATCGGGGTGGCGGGTGGCGATGGTCACGGCCGCGCCGGCGCCCATCGAGATCCCGCCGATCGCGCGGCTGCGGCTGGTGCTGACCTCGGGTTCGACCAGGGCGGGCAGGTCGCGGGTGATGAAGGCCTCCTACTTGCTGATGCCCAGCACTGGGTCGGGCTCGTTCCAGTCCGCCCACATCGAACCCTGGCCACCGGTCGGGATGATGAGGTTGACGTTCTCGTCCGCGAACTGCTCTGCCGCGCCCCACTGCATGAAGCCGCTGGGGAGTTCGGAGCCGACACCGTCGAGGAGGTAGAGGAACGGCGCGTTCTGATTACCGTTGGGCGCGCGGTAGACCTCGACGGTGATCCCGCGCTTCATGTCGGCCGAGTCGATGAGCCACCGCTCGTAGCGTCCGTCGATCTCCTTGCTCACGACGCGCGTCTCGGTGATGTTCGGGTTGGGCTGGGGTGCCGGCGGCGGGGGTCCGGCGAACATGTTGGGGGAGAATCCGAGTCGGTTGGCGATGCCCATCATCGACGACCCGGACGAGCCCGGCAGGTTGCCGAAGTAGAGGAGCTGGCTGAGGCTCTCCGGCGAGATGGTGCCGAGAGCACCGTTGGCGATCTGCTCCGGGCTGATCGACCCCGGCAGTCCCTGCGCCTGCGCTGGGGCGGGGAGCAGCCCCACTGTCAGTGCGGCGGCGGCGGCGGTCGCGAGGAGGGCGCGGCCTGCGCGGGTGACGCGGTGGGCGAGTGCGGGAACGGGCATGGCGGCTCCTTCTTCCGGGCAGCCGAGATCTGGTCGAACCGCCACTGGTGACAGTATCGGTCCACGGGCATCACACCGTTACCGGTTCTCCGGGCCGGGGGCGCAGCGGTAGCGCTGCAGGAACGCCGCCTCCGCCAGTGCGATGCGCTCGATCTCCCGCGGGTCGACGCTCTCGTCGGGGGAGTGGATCGCGGCCGCGGGGTCCTCGACGCCGAACAGTGCGATGCTCGCGTCGGGATGCGCCCGCTGCAGCGCGGTGCACAGTGGGATCGATCCGCCGGAGCCGACCACGGCGACCTCCTCCGCACCGTAGGCCTGCGCCAGGCACTGCGAGAGCAGGTCGTGGACGGGGTCCGAGCCGCCCGCCGGCACCGAGCGGAACGGGTGGCCGACGGCCTCGGGTTCCACGCTCACACGGGCGTTCCAGGGCCTGCGCCGCTCGATGTGCTCGGTGAGGAGCCGCTGCGCCTCCACCGGGTCGATCCCGGGTGGGACGCGCAGGTTGATCAGGGCGCGGGCTCGGGGTTGGACGGCGGCGATCGCCCCCTCGACCGGCGGGCAGTCGATCCCCAGCACGGTCACCGCGGGCCGTGACCACACCAGGTCCGCGAGCGGGGCCGCCGTGGAGACCTCCACCCCGTCGAGGATCCCGGCGTCGGCGCGGAACGTCTCTTCGGGGTAGGCCTGCCCGTCCCACTCGCCGGTGAAGTCCAGGCCGTCGACGGTCGTGGCGCCGGTGGCGGGGTCGCGCAGCGAGGCGAGGATGGAGATGAGGGCGGCGAGCGCGTCGGGCGCCGCGCCCCCGAACTGTCCGGAGTGGACCCCGGCCTCCAGGGTGTCGACGACGACGACGAGGTTGGCGATCCCCCGGAGGCTGGTCGTGAGCGTGGGGGTGCCGACCGAGACGTTCCCGGAATCGGCGATGAGGATCGCCTCCGCCGCCACCAGGTCGGGCCGCGACGCCACGAGATCGTCCAGGCCCCCTCCGCCGGTCTCCTCGGAGCCCTCCACGACGAGTCGGATCCCCAGGCCGTCCAGCGGGTCCGCCCCGGGGTCGCCGACCTCGTCGTCGTCACCCAGGGCGGCGAGGGCGCGCAGGGCGGCGAGGTGCACGACGAGGTTTCCCTTGCAGTCCGCGGCACCGCGGCCGTACCACCGGCCGTCGCGCTCGGTCAGTTCCCACGGCGAGGACGTCCACTCGCCCGGGTCCCCGGAGGGCTGGACGTCGTAGTGGCTGTAGAGCAGCACGGTGGGGCGGCCGGGTGCGGCCGGGCGGTGGGCGAACACCGCGCGCGACCCGTCGGACGTCTCGATCACCTCGACCGAGTCCGGGCCCAGGCCCGGGATCGGCAGGTCCGTGAGCAGGCCGCGGACGAGGTCGCTGGCCTGTGCGCAGGCCGCCGGCTCGGCATCGTGCACCGACGGCAGGGCGACGAGATCGGCGAGATCGGAGCGGGCCCGGTCGAGTTGGGCGGCGACCGCGGCCGCGAGCGGGGCGAGATCGGCGTGGGGGTCAGCGAACGCGGGGGAGTCGGCCATGCGCACAGAGTAGTTGCCCGCTCCGACACGACTCGGCGACATGAACGGAAAGTGAACGCAGCATGAAGTATGGTGTGCACATGAGTAGCTTTGTGATCGTCGTCACCCCTGCCGAGAAGGAGCTCCGCGAACTCTCCTCCGTCGACGAGTTGCCCGCACGCGTGCGCGCGGACCTCGAGGCGCTGTGCGACGAGGTGTCGGAGCGGTTCCCGGAGGCCGACGCCATCGGCGAGACCGGCGCTCTGTGCTCGCGCCCGGAGATCGACGGCGTGGGCGTGGTCATCCGGCCCGAGGTGATCACCCGCCCACTCGTGGTCAACGCCGTCATGCGGTACGCCGCCCCGCGCCAGCTCCGCGTGACCTCGCCCGAGCTGGGACTGGTGGCCGACCCGCGCGAGCGCATCGATGTCGACGTCCACCGTCGGCCCACCATGGTGGGCGCGGGGATCGCCGACCACGCGGTGCGCGGTCGACCCCGCGGCACGCTGCCGTGGGTCACCCGTGAACTACTGGGCCAGCTGATCGGCAAGCTCCTGATCGACGGCGACCGGTTGGAGCTCGAGGTCGACGGCGAGCGCTGCTTCCGCTTCGACCGGTCTGGCGACTGCCTGCTCATCCAGGCGAAGGACGGGCCGGACGTCCCCGTGCGTGGACGGACCGTCCCGGTCGACGCGGCCGACGCCGCGGCGGACGCCGGCTGGGCGTGGGCCCGCTGCGACCAGGGGTGGGCGGAATTCCTGCCGCGTGACGCGCGGAC
>NZ_JAALDT010000164.1:0-2452 GCF_014144995.1 Dietzia sp. DQ11-71
GACGTGAGGGCGGTGTGGCGCGCCGCCCGCTCGTCGGCTCCGGCGGCGACGTCCCGCGTGAAGCTCGCCAGCGCCGCGCACAGTGGGCCCGGTGCGGACAGCTGCGGGACGTGGCCCGTGTGGAGCGTGACCACCCGGGCACCGGGGGTGAGCTGCTGCATGCGTCGCTGCGCGATGATCGGCACGGTGCGATCCCCGGTGGCTTCGACGTACAACCGCGGCAGGGCGCCGAAGCGCGCAGGGGTCCAGGCGGCGGAGATCAGCCGGGCGCTCTCCCGCTGCGGACGCAACCGTCGCGCGGCAGCGATCGCCTCCCCCTCCAGGGCATCGTGGAAGAACACCGCCGCCGCGGCCTCGGGCGGGACCGAGGTCTCGCGACCATCGGCGCTCGACTCGAGCCACCGGGAGATCCCCACATCCGTGGGCAGGCCGATCCCCGCACAGAGCTGCGCGAAGTCCACCCCCGAGGGCAGCATCATCCCGGCGACGAAGGCGACCCCGGCGACCCGGTCCGGAATCAGTTCGGCGACCCGGGTCACCACGACCCCGCCGCCGGAGTGCCCCACGAGAACGGCGGGTCGTTCGAGAAGCCGCACGAGTGCCGACACATGGTCGGCCAGGGTGTCGAGGTCGACCACCTCGTCGTCGTCGCCGCCAACGCCCGGTAGGTCGACCACATGGGGGCGGAGGCCGGCCGCACGGAGCGGACCGGTGACGGTGTCCCACACCCAGCCGCCGGCCCACGCGCCGTGGACCAACACCACGTCCGTCACGGTGTCGCCCTCCCTCACTGTTCCGCCGCCGCCAGGACCCGGGCCGCCTCGCGAACCGCCGCGGTATTGGCCTTGCCGTGCCGGGACCCGGCGAGCTTGTCTGCGATGTGTTCGCGGACGGTGACGGGCTCGTAGGCGTCGCCGTCGGTGCCCACGAACTCGGGCAGGGTGGCCACCACGGCGTCGACGTTGCCGTCGTGAAAGAACGCGGCAGAGCGGCGGCGGACGATGCGGCCGTCGACGATCGGTGGCGCCACGCGGTGCAGGGTCGACATCCACCGGTCGTTGGTCAGCCGCGCGGTGAGGTCGCCGAGGTTGACCAGCAGGCCGTCCTCCACGGGCTGGACGTCGTGCCAGCCTCCGTCGGTGCCGAGGACCTGGAGACCGGCAACCCGGTCGGCCCACAGGACCGTGACCAGACCGAAGTCGGTGTGCTCGCCCATTCCCTTGAGTTCGCCGTCGAGCGAGACGGGCCCCTCGTCGAGGGCGTAGTTGACCATGCGGAGAACGTCGATCGAGTGGTCGGTGAGCTGCTCAAAGTACCCCGCGGGCTGGCCGAGGGCGTCGGCGAAGACGCGGGTGAGCGTGCGCGCGACACGGGAGGCCTCGGCGAAGTAGGCATCGACCCGCTCGCGGAAACCGGGCCGCCGGCCACCGGGGAGATCGGGCCACACGTTGATCCCGTAGTCGTCCTCCGACAGGTCCAGACCGACGAACGAGCGTGCCTCGACCCCCACGTTGAACGCCTCGAAGAAGTCGTTCATCCGCCCCGCGGACTCCACCCCGAGGCTCAAACTGAGCGACTCGCTCCTGGGCGGGCTGTACCCGCGGTTCGCATCGGCCACGCGGTAGGCCTTCTTGGCCTCGAGGGGCAGTGCGAAGAAGTCGTCGATCGCGCCGGCCAGACCGTCGATGACCGCGGGTGCCACGCCGTGTCCGACGATCTGCATGAACCCGACGGTCGAGCAGGCCTCGTCGATCTCGCGGGCGACCCGCGCGCGGTCGTCGGAGGACCCGCCGACGACGTAGGGAGACAGGTCCACCGTGGGGACGTGGAAACCGGGGTGATCAGTGGTCATGAGCTTCTCCTGTGGCGGAGTGGCCGGCCGAGGTGACGGGGGCCGGTGTGCCGGGCCGCGGCGCCCACCACGCGGGGTGGGGGCCGGTGCACGACCATGTCTACCGAGGGCGGGTTCCGTCGCCGTCACCCGCGTGTGACCACCGCATTAACGGTCAGCTCCGCGGGAGCCGGGCGGCCATCGCCTCGAGCGCGTCCGCCGTGAGCCGCCCGTGCACCCGGAGTCGCGCGATGCCGCCGTCGGGGAAGACGTCGATGCGGACGAACCGGACGGGGTCGGGGTCTGTGCCGGGAGTGTCGGGGCCGGCGGGGGCCCCGACGAGGAACCGGTGGCGGCAATCGGGCTGCAGCGGGGTGCGGGGCACCAACTCGACCCAGGTCTCGGGGCGGTCGAGGTCCTCGGCCCTGCGGATGCCGTGCAGGGACGCCGATCCGGGGGCGTTGCCGACGTAATAGGAGGTGTCGATCTCCACGTGATCGACCGTGCCCGGGCCGGCCAGGGCGATGGTGACGTGGTCGTTGCCGTCGTCGCGGCGGCGGGCGTTCTCCCAGCCCTCGCCCATGTGGCGGGCGCGATAGGTCTCGGTGCCCTCGCGGGTGA
>NZ_JAALDT010000165.1:0-36417 GCF_014144995.1 Dietzia sp. DQ11-71
GTCACGGTGGTCGTCGGCGCCGCGGCCCGGGCCGTGGTGGTGACGGTGCTGGTCGCGGCCACCGGGCTCGAGGCCGGGGTCGGCGTGGGC
This sequence comes from Dietzia sp. DQ11-71, assembly GCF_014144995.1. Taxonomy (NCBI): domain Bacteria; kingdom Bacillati; phylum Actinomycetota; class Actinomycetes; order Mycobacteriales; family Dietziaceae; genus Dietzia; species Dietzia sp. DQ11-71. Next base: position 91 of record NZ_JAALDT010000165.1, read on the forward strand.
GCGGGGGTGGGGGTGGGCATCAGTGCCGCCCCGACGATGAACATGGCCACCGAGACGGAGCCGACCACCGGCCAGCGACGGGTGAACGGGCTCAACGGGGTGTTCCAGGTCAGCGGGCTCAGCGCGTCCGGGGCGACGAAGCCGGACATCGACTGCGCGGCGAGAGCGGCCTGCCGGTCGAGTTGGAAGTCCTCCTCGGCGTGGGTGCGGTCCTCACGCTCGCAGAAGACCCACCACCCGCCCGCCACGGCCATGGCCAGACCGATGAGCGCCATCGCCACCGACTCGAGAACGCCGCTGCCGAGCGTTCCGAGCGCCCCCACCACCATGAGTCCACCCATGACCAGGCCGGCCCAGGCGAGGACCGGCTTCCAGACGGGAGGCGTGAGGTAGGTGGGCTCGGTCAGGGTCGGACGGGCCATGGAGGGCAGGACGATCGGCATGCTCGCGGTCTTTCGAGGGAGGTGAGGGGCCCGCGGCGGCCAACGGACGACGCGCGGTGAGGATGTGAACACTACTCCACCGCGCGCCGCCCGCCAAAGAAATCCTTATCCAGACCGGGGCCGTGCCCGGGCAGGGACTACTAGCCCAGCGCCACCTTGTGGTTCCACGATCGCGCGGTGCGCCAGAGGCAGAACGCCGCCACCGCGACCAGGGAGACCACGAACCCGACCGGCATGACCTCGCTGGTCGTGCGCCCCGCGGCGAGCTCGCCGACAAGGTCGAACCGGACGAGGCCCAGGGTCTCGCCGTCGGCCTCCCCCACCCCGAACGGGATCACGAGCATGCCGAGCAGGGCAAGGACCTGGCTGGCGATGTAGACGGCGACGAACACCACCACGGGCCCGCCGGCACCGAGTCCGGCCAGCCGCCGCTCGTGCCCCACCGAGACGGCAAAGTAGTAGTACACCGGCCACACCAGGAACCAGGCGAGCACCAGCGCCAACCCGGTTGCGATCATCCAGGCCGGGGTCACGGCGGTGACGGTGGACCACGCGTCGGTCAGCGTCGACCACGACGGCGCGGAGCCCCCGGACCGCTGCGAGTTCGCCCACCACGCGAGCAGCGCGAGCACGACGGTCAGGACGATCGCCGCCAGCGAGGCGAGCATCGCCCACGTCAGCTTGGCCCGGAAGATGCGGGCCCCGCGGGCCGGGATCGAGTGCGTGAAGTAGCCCGTCCGGCCGTAACCGGAGCGCCAGTAGTCGGCGGCGAGGGCCAACTGGACGGCCGGGACCGCCACGACCGCGGCGAGCATGCCCGCGGCCAGCCCGAGCTCGGACAGGAGCGGCCATCCCGAGGCACCGAGCAGGCTGCCCAGCACGCCGACCAGCGCGATCAACCCGAAGAGGGTCGCGAGCGGACCGCGCGTGCGCAGCCACTCATGCTTGAGGAGTGTTGTCGTCGTCGCTCTCATCGGTAGGTCTCCCTGAAGATCTGGTCGAGGCTGGCGCCGCGGCTGCCGCGGAGGTCGTCGGCGTCGCCGGAGAGCAGGACGCGGCCGTGGCGCATCATGACGGCGGCGTCGAGGATCGGCTCGAGGTCGTGGACGAGGTGGGTGGTGATGAGCAGGAGCGAGTCCTCGGAGAGGTTGCGTACGATCCCGTCGAGGATCACCTGACGCGCGGCCGGGTCGACGCCCGAGATGGGCTCGTCGAGGAGGAACACGCGCGCGTCGCGGGACATCGCCAGGGCGATCTGGACCTTCTCGCGCATGCCCTTGGACATCTGCTTGAGCCGCGCGGACTCGCTCAGGCCGAAGAAGCCGATGAGGTCGCGCGCCTTCTCGGGCTGGAAGTCGGCGAAGAAGTCCGTGTACAGCTCGAGGCAGTAGCTCACGCGCGCGGCGTCGGGGAGGAAGCTCGTGTCGGGCAGGTAGGACACGAGGGCCTTGGACTCCGGGCCGGGGGCGTGGCCGGCGATCCGCACGTCGCCGGAGTACCCGGCCAGGACGCCGGCGAGGATCTTGAGCAGGGTGGTCTTCCCGCAGCCGTTCTCGCCCAGCAGGCCCACGATCTGCCCCGGGGCCAGGGTCATGTCCAGGCCGTCGAGGGCGGTGGTGGCGCCATACGTCATGCGGAGACCGGTGGCCTCGACGAGTGTAGTGACCGGGCCCGCGGTGGCGGCGTGGTCGGTGGCGCTCATGTCAGGCACCTCCGTCGTGCTCATCGGTAGTGGTGTGTTCATGGGTGTCCCATCTGTGGTCGAGCAGCGTTCGGGCTTTGTCGTGCGCCATTCCCAGGCCGCGGACGCGCCGGATGAAGGCGTCGGCGGCGTCGGCGGCGAGGTCGGCGCGGACCTCGTCTATCCGTTCTTCGTCCTGCGTGACGAACCGCCCGGTGGCCCGCTCGGACCGGCACAGTTCGAGCCGTTCCAGTTCCGCGAGGGCCCGCTGGGCGGTGTTGGGGTTGACGCCGAGATCGGCCGCCAACTCCCGGACGCCGGGCATCTTCTCCCCGGCCGCCCACTCCCCGGTCACGATGCGCCGCGAGAACTCCCCGACGAGCTGCACCCAGATCGGGGACGAGTTGTCGAACTGCATCGCCGCCCCGCTTCCGTGTTGCTGTATTAGGTGCTTAATACAGTGACATCAGGCGGGGCGCTTGTCAAAAAGTGGATGCTGACGAGCCGTTGTGCGGGGCGGCCCAGAGGCGCAGACTGAGGCAAGGACCTGCGGAAAGGGCCGGCCATGAACGCACTCGTCGTGTACGAATCCGCGTGGGGGAACACCAGGCTCGTCGCCGAGGCGATCAGCGACGGCCTGTCCCCTCACCTGACCGCCGAGGTGGTGGCCGCCCACCAAGCGCCGCCGCTCGCCGAACTCAAGGTGGACCTCCTCGTGGTGGGCGCGCCGACCCACGCGTTCGGGCTACCCCGCGACGGCACCCGCGAGGACGCCCACGCCCGCGGCGGCGAGCTGATCCCGTCGGGAGTGCGCGAGTGGCTCGACGCCGCCGAGCCCGCCTCCCTCGCGGTGGCCACCTTCGACACCCACGTCCGCCATCCCGACCTCCCCGGCCATGCAGGCAAGAAGGCCGCAAAGAAGCTACGCAAGCTCGGCTGCCACCCGGTGACGGATCCCGGTACCTTCTACGTGGACGGCTACGAGGGCCCGCTCCTGCCCGGCGAGCTGGAGCGCGCGAGGGAACGGGGAGACGGCCTGACGCGCGGCGACTGGTGAGCCGGGCCGGGTGTCGGCGGGGTGGGCTTCGAGGGAAACGACGACGACGAGGTCGACCACCCCGCCCACGCCGCAGGTGCAGGGCGTGCCGAACCGGCAGGGTTGACCGATACCCCTAGGGGTATGTAATCTCGGGGCATCAGCCAGTCGGATCATCGGCCGGCGGTCGGCGCGATTCACGCCGACGACAACCCCACCCCCTGAGGAGTCTCATCATGTGCCGTCCCGCCACCTGCAAGAAGTGCGGCAAGACCACCTGGGCCGGATGCGGAATGCACGTCGACCAGGTGATGGCCGGTGTGCCCAAGGCCGACCGCTGCCCGGGCCACGAGTCGGACGTCCCCGCCGTCAAGGACGGCTTCTTCGCCAAGATGTTCAGCAGGTAGTCCCGACCGCCGCCGTCGAGCCTGGCGGAATTCGATCCGCATTCGATCCGCCCCTCGGATTTCGACCTGCATTCGATCCGTATTAGATCCGCCCCTCGGATTTCGATCCACGCTGCGGCCCCCGCGCGCAGAAGAAAATCCGACGGGCGGATCGGGGCGTTTCGGACAGGGACTATCGGGAGTCGTCGGCCGGGGGCCGTCAGTCGGGGGCCGTCAGTCGGGGCTCGTCAGCTGGCGATACCGAAACGGGCCGCGAGGTACGGGATCAGGCCCATGCACTCCGGTGTGAGAGCGAGGCACGCGGGCTCATCCGGCCCGGGGCCGAACAGAAAACGCAGCGGATTCTCGATCGAGCCGGCGGGAAACATCTCATCGGTCCTCTCGTCGTCAACGGGCGGGTCCACTAGGGAAATCGCGTGTGAGGTCGATCCTGTTATCGCCCTGCCAGCGTCGTCAAGGGCCCTTCTGCCGACACCGGCCCGATGCAGCTGTCCGGGATCGTGGCCAGCGAACACCACGCAGACGGCAGCACCGGACGGTATCCGTCGGGCACTCCCCCGCCCGCGATGATCTCGCGGTAGGCGTCGACGCCCGACGTGGGTTGGCGTGTCAGCGTCGGGTCGGTGAGCACGTCCACCCGATACAGCCCGAACCGCGCCGAGTAGTCGCCCCATTCGTAGTTGTCGACCAGTGACCAGTGGTTGTAGCCGATCACGGGGTAGCCGTCCGCCACGGCCCGCTGCAGCCAGAAGACCGTGTCGCGCAGGAAGTCGCCCCGCTCGATCCCGTCGGCGCGCCCACCGTTGAGAGTCGGCATCCCGTTCTCGACGATGTAGATCGGTTTTCCCGGGTAGGCGTGGGCGTAATGCGTGATCGCCTCGTAAATCCCCTCCGGCTGTGGCCGCACGGCCGCGAAGTCGTCCCACGCGGCGTTGATGGCGGTGAGGTTGTTCAGCGCGACACCGTAGTAGTAGTCGATGCCCACGTAGTCCACGACGTCGGCCACCCGGTCCCCGATCAGCGTGTCGGTGAACTCGGTGGCCAGCGGCAGGTAGGCCTCGTTCATGGTGACCATCGCGTCTGGGTCCGCCCGGTGGGCGGCCGCGTAGCCGAGCCGGTGGGCGGCCTCGATGGTGTCGAGGAAGCGGGAGAAGTCCGTGACCTGCACCCGGCCGATGGTCATCTCGTGCTTGAAGAACACCAGGGGTTCGTTGAACGTCACCCACATGGTGCCGTCGCCGGCCCACCGGCCGGTGATGAGGTCGGCGAAGCGGCCGAATGACTCCACTGCGTTGTCCGCGAGCATCCCGCCCCGGTCGGCCAGCCACCCGGGGTAGACGAAGTGCACCATCGTGATCATGGGGGTCATGCCATGTCGGCGGACCGCGTCGATGATCCGGTCGTAGTGTCTGAGGCCCTCGTCGTCGTACTCCCCCGGCGCGGGTTCGATCCGCGCCCACTCCACGCTCAGCCGGAAGGTGTTCACGCCCATCGCCGCGGCGTTGGCGATGTCCTCCTCATAGCGGTTCCAGAAGTCCACCGCCTCACCCACCGGGTCGGCCTGACCCGTCGGCGCGGTCGCGTCGACATACCGCTTCCAGTTGGAGTCCGGGTTCGAGCCCTCCACCTGGAAGCCCGACGTGGCGACGCCCCAGTGGAAGCCGGAGCCCGGTGCGGCCGGGCGCCCACCAGGCTGGGCCGCTGCGCTCGGCTGCAACTGCGGGGCCACCGCCACGGCGAGGACGAGCGCCAGCAGCAGTAGAAGCGCCCTCGGGATGATCGTCGGATGTCCTGCCCCTCGCGCGCGTCCGCTCATGGGTGAACCCTAGGAAGCACCCTCGCGGACGGCAGCGGAATGACCCAAGTGCGCGAACCGCGAGCGCTCCCGACGGTCGCACTCCCCACGGTTCTGGCCACCTGGCCAAGAAGGGTTGGCCAGGTGGCCAACCCCGTGTCAGGATGGTCTTCGCCGGGTGCGGATCTCCCCGGCATCGCTGCGTGCACACCGCCCGCAGTCCGACCGCCCTGGAGAGGCACCCGTGTCCCCCGCACGCCGCTGGACGGCCCTGCTCGTCCTCGTCCTTCCCGTTCTACTGATCTCGATCGACATGTCCGTGCTCGGCATCGCCGTGCCCGCGCTGTCCGCAGACCTGCAGCCGACGTCGAACCAACTGCTGTGGATCATCGACCTCTACTCGTTCCTGCTCGCGGGCCTGCTGATCTTCACGGGCTCGCTCGGGGACCGGATCGGCCGCAAACGGATCCTCATGATCGGCGCACCCCTGTTCGGCGTCGCCTCCCTCGTGGCCGCGTTCTCCACCAGTCCGGAGATGCTGATCCTCGGCCGTGCGCTCCTCGGCATCGGCGGTGCGACCCTCATGCCCTCCACCCTCGGCCTGATCCGCGCGATCTTCCCGGACCGCACCGAGCGACGCACCGCCATCGCCGTGTGGGCCACCGCGTTCTCCGGCGGCGCCGCACTGGGCCCCGTGGTCGGCGGGCTGCTGCTGGAGAATTTCTGGTGGGGCTCGGTCTTCCTCCTGAACGTCCCGGTCATCGCGCTGTTCCTCCTGACCGCCCCGTTCCTGCTCCCCGAGGCGAAGGACCCCAACCCGGGCCCGTTCGACCCGACCTCCGTCATCCTCTCGATCGCGGGAATGATCTCCCTGATCTACGCCCTCAAGACCGGTGTGAAGGGAATCGACGGGGCGGTGCTCGTCGCCTTCGTTCTGGGTGCTGCCGCGCTGGTCTGGTTCGTGTCCCGTCAGCGCCGCCGCGAGAACCCCATGATCGACGTGACCCTGTTCGGGAACTTCGCGTTCTCCTCGGCGGTGTCGATCAACGTGATCTCGGTGTTCGCGTTCATGGGGCTGATGTTCTTCCTCCCGCAATACCTCATGCTCGTGCGCGGCATGGGCTCGGCCGAGGCCGGTCTCTGGATGCTGCCGCTCGCGGTGGCCGCCGTCGTCGGCACCCTGCTGGCCCCGGTGCTGGCGCGAACGGTCTCGGTGCGCACCGTGATCATGACGGGCCTGTCCCTCGTGATCGTCGGGTTCGTCATCGGCACCCGGTTGGACACCGCCGAGACGATACTCCTCTTCACGCTCCTGTCGGTCCTGTTCGGCATCGGCGTGGGCCTGGCCGAGACCCTCACGAACGACGTCATCCTCACTGCCGCCCCGAGTGACCGCGCCGGCGCCGCCGCGGCGATCTCCGAGACCGGCTACGAGTTCGGCGGCGCGATGGGCACCGCCGTACTCGGCACCGCGGGGATGGCCGTGTACTCGAGCCGCGTGGTCGAGACCGCTACCCTGCCCGGCATGGATGCCGACTCCGCGAACGCCGCCTCCCAGACCCTGGCTGGCGCCCACGAGATCGCGGAAACGTTGCCCGGCGGCGGCGCTCGTCTCCTGGAGATCGCCGATTCCGCCTTCCTCGCGGGCATGGATCTCGTGGCCGCGATCGGCATCGGGACGGCGGCGATCACCTTGGTGCTGGCCTGGCGCGGCCTGCGTTCGGAGTCGCGAGCGGCCGGAGCGGTCGGGGCGGCCGGGGTGGCGCACGACGCCGCAGCAGCCACGTCCGCGCGAGGGCAGGAGGCGAACCTGCCGTACGTGCCACCAGCCGCGCGTGCGGACTCCGCCGCGTCGGAGGTGAACCGTGGCTGACTCTCGCCGAGCACAGGTCCCGATCGAACAGCGCCGCCGGGAACTCACCGAGACCGCGGTGACGGTGATGGCGCGGGACGGGGCGTGGGCGCTCACGACTCGAGCCCTGGCGAAGGAGGCCGGGGTGCCCCACGGGTCCGTCCACTACGCGTTCTCATCGAAGGACGAGCTGATGCGTTCGGTGCTGCGTCTGGACCTGACGCACCTGTCGGACCTGGTCCAGACGCAGCAGGACCGGCCGGTACACGGACCCGACGACGTGACCGCCGCCGTGGCCGAGCTCTTCGCGGCCTACGCGGATTCCGTCCTCGCCGATCCGAAGACGGAGATCGCCTACTTCGAGTTGTCTTTGATGGCGGCCCGCGACGAGCAGCTGCGGGCTCTCGCCGCGCAGTCCCACCAGGAGTACCGACGGATCATCGTGACCCTGCTCAGCAGCCTGGCCGAGCGTGCGGGCCTGCGGTGGGACGCCGACGTGGTGCTGGTGGCCGAGCAGGCGATGACGCTGATGTTCGGGGCGGCGCTGGGTTGGTTCGAACTGCGCGACGACGCCCTGTTCCGGGCGGTGCTCGACGATGCCGCCGGGATGGTCGGTCACCGACTCGTCTGAGTCCGCCCGCGCCGCGGCCCTACGCCCTCCGCGCCCCGGCCCACCCCGGCCCGCGCACCAGGTACCCCGCGCGGTCGCGCCAGGTCTGCGCGCGGAAGATGTCGCGCCCGATCGCGACCCATTCATGCGTGGCGATCCGTAGCGGGTTGAACGTGTCGATGTTGGTGGTCAGCCCGTAGACCACGTCCTCGCGCTCGGGTTCGTAGGTACCGAACAGCCGGTCCCAGATGATGAGGATGCTGCCGTGGTTGCGGTCGAGGTACCGCCGGTTGCTGCCGTGGTGCACGCGGTGGTGCGAGGGCGAGTTGAGCACCTTCTCCAGCGGCCCGATCGACCGCACCGCCTCGGTGTGGACCCAGAACTGGTAGATGAGGTTGATCGCGCGGGCGTCCATGACGATCGCCGGCCGCACCCCGAGCAGCGAGAGCAACCCGTACGGCACGTAGATCGTCAGCGCCTCGGCGACGGGCTGGCGCAGCGCCGTCGACAGGTTGTAGCGCTCGCTCGAGTGATGCACGACGTGCATGGCCCAGAGCCAGCGCGACTCGTGGGCGAGGCGGTGGTTGCAGTAGTAGATGAGGTCCCAACCGAGGATCCCTACCGCGTACGCCAGCGGCCCGGACCCCAGGTCAAGCGGGGACGTCCGGAAGAGCCGCGAACTCGCGGTCTGCGCGCTCCACAGCGTGGAGACCATCACCACGGTGGAGGCCACCGCGGTGATCGCCGAGCCGCCGGTGATCCGACGCAGGGCGGGCGGGACCGCCGCGCCGGTGTCACCGTCTGCGTCGGGACCGGGGCCGGAGGACGACGACAACGACCCCGCCTCACCCAGACCCGACCCGCGATGGCGGCGAATGACGTCTCCGGCGGTGGCCACGGCCGCCGCCCCGAGGGACAGGCCCATCACGGCTTTAGCGAATCGGCCTGTCCGCGGGGTGAGCGGCGAGAGCACCGTGGCGGAGATGTAGGGGGCGAGCAGACTCCCCACGCCCATCGAGAGGCTCGCCATGGTGTCGGCGAACTCGTAGTCCCCCGCCCGCTCCCCGACGGCCGGGTTGCGCTTCTGCCACGCGTATTCGGCCGCCATCGCCCCGACGAACGCCGGGATGGCCAGGACCGTCAGATCAACCTTCACGCCATCCAGGGTATGGCGTGGGTCACTCCGGCGGGCGATCGACCGGCTACACCCGAACTGCCGGTTACGCCGAGGCGGTCTCCTGCGCCGTGGCGTTCTCGGACCCTTCGTCCTTCGGCGCCGAGGCCGGCCCCTCGGTCTGCGCGCTGTTGCGGACGAACCACACGCCGACCACGGTGATGAGCGAGATGCACGCGCCCAGCAGCAGTGCGTTGTGGACGCCGGTCATCTGCGCGGCGACGTCTCCCAGGCCGGACTCGGCGCCGGAGACGATGCCCAGCGTCATGACGGTGATGAACAGCGCCGTGCCCGCGGCGGCGGCGACCTGCTGAAGGGTGTTGAGCAGCGCCGAGCCGTGCGAGTACAGGTGCGGCGGCAGGGAGCCGAGCGCGGAGGTCATGAGCGGCGAGAAGAGGAACGCCAGGCCCACGCTGAGCACGATGTGCCAGACGACGACCGTGACCAGCGAACTGTCGGCGGAGAAGAACGTGTACATCCCCCACAGGCCGGCGGACGCGAGGATGGAGCCGGGGATGATGAGCGGCCGGGGGCCGATCCGGTCGAACGCGCGGCCGACGAACCAGCCGAGCACGCCCATGATCAGGCCCCCGGGCAGCAGTGCCAGACCGGAGTTCAGGGTGCTGGTGCCCACGACCTGCTGCATGTAGAGCGGCAGCAGGATGAGGGTGCCGAACAGCGACATCATCGAGATGAGCATGAGGGCCAGGCTCACGGTGAAGGTCGGGAACGCGAACGCCCGCACGTCGAGCAGCGCGTAGTCCTTGAGCGAGAGCTGGCGCCAGACGAACACGGCCAGGGCGACCACACCGATCGCCACGGGGATCCACGGCGAGATGAGGGCGTTGTCGCTGGCGGCCTCGCCGATCGAGCTGAGACCGAAGATGAGGCCGGCGAACCCGATCGCCGAGAGGACGCCGGAGAGGATGTCGAGCGGGATGCGCCGGGGCTCGGTGACGTTGCGGATCAGCACCGCTCCGGCCACGAGTGCCAGCACACCGATGGGCAGCACCGACCAGAACATCCAGCGCCAGCTGAGCACGTCCAGAACCAGGCCACCCACGGTGGGGCCGATGGCCGGGGCGACGGCGATCACGATGGAGATGACGCCCATGGTGCGGCCGCGACGGTCGGCGGGCACCACGTTGAGCACGGTGGTCATGAGCAGCGGGATCATGATGGCGGTGCCGACCGCCTGGACGACACGGCCGGCGACGAGCATGGGGAACACCATGGCCAGCGACGCCAGCAGGGTGCCCGCGGTGAACGTGCTCATCGCGATGACGAACACGGACCGCAGCGGCAGGCGCACGAGCAGCCACCCGGTGAACGGGATGACCACGGCCATCGTGAGCATGAACGCGGTGGTCAGCCACTGCGCGGTGGCGGCGGTGACCGCGAACTCCCCCATGAGCTCGGGCAGTGCCACCGACATGATGGTCTCGTTGAGGATCACCACGAACGCGGCGCCGACGAGCAGCGCGATCAGCCGCACGGTGGCGGCGGGCATCGGCGGGGAGGCCTGCGGGGCCGGGGCCGCCTGTGCGGAATGTGGGGTGGCGGAGACTTCAGACGTCACGGTCGTCCTCTGGGATTGCGGAGACAGCAGAGAGCAGAATCCGGCGCCGGCGGAGCCGCGCACGGGAACCCTATGAAGCTACCGGAACCACGGTTCCCATGGCGGGTCACGTGACGGTCGTTACCTTGGGGATGAGTCGCGGGACGAGCCGGACGAGGACGACCATGGCGACGAGCTCGACGAGGGTCTGGGTGACGACGACGAGGGCCGCCAGATCGAACGCCGCGGGCAGTGCCAGGACCAGCGGGAGGACGACCAGGGAATTTCGGGTCGCGCCACTGAACGCGATCGCCCGCCTGCCCGGCACATCGAGGCCCGCCAGCCGCCCGGCCGCCATGCCCACCGGCACCATGACCATGACGAACGCCACGTACACCGGGACCACTTGCACCAGCGCGCCGAGCCGCTCGCTCACAGCGCTGATCTGGGAGGCGACCACGAGCGCGAGCGTGGCGACCATGAGCGGGACCATCGCCGCGGCCGCGCCCTGCGCCACAGAACGACCGACGCGACCGACGCGAACGGCCCGGTCACCCCGGGCGGCGCGGGCCGACTCCCCGCGGCCGGCGACGAACTGCGTCAGCGCGGCCGCCGCGAGGGGCAGCGCGATGAGCAGCACGAACGCCCGCACGAACGGGTCGAACTCCACGGCATCGACGAACCCGGATCCGACGAACAGCCACAGGTACAGCGGCAGTAGCGCCATCTGGGCGAGCATGAGCAACGGGGTCGCGGCCAGGAGTCGGTGCACGTCCGCCCCGGCGAGGCCGGAGAACACGAGGACGTAGTCGATACACGGGGTCAGCAACACGAACAGCACGCCCACCAGGAGCACCCGGTCGTGGGCGACGATCCGCGTCAGCAGCCAGACGATCGGCGGCACCAGCAGAAAGTTGACCGCGAGGATCGTGCCCAGGAAGCGCCCGTCACGGAACGCCCCGCCGATGCGCGCGAACGGGATGCCGAGGAACGTCGCGTACAGCAGCAGCGCGAGCACGGGCTGGATCGCGAGCTCCGCCGGGCCGGCCACCGCGGGCGCGAGCAACCCGACGAGGCCGCCCAGGACGAGCCCCGCCAGGTAGAGCGACACCTGGTGCCGCTCCATCCACTCCATGCTCGCGCGCATGCTCTCCCTCACGCCCACTCTCAGGCCTGTGCGTCCTCTCTGCACACCTTGTCGGCAGTTGTGTGCGCGGATTGGACCATTCCCGCAGCGCATCCACTCGGCACCCCGGCGTCGGGCCGCCTCACGCCGCTCTCGCCTCGCGCCGCGGCAGTCCTCAGAGCTCCGGTAGCCGGTCGGCGCCCCAGCTACCGTGGATCAGCCCGGTCACCCGCGAGATCTCCTCCGCGGAGACGGTCTCGGTCTCGCCGGGCTCGAGGGCGTCGAAGTGGAAGATGTACAGCCGGGAGGCGAACTCCTCGAACGGCAGCGACGACTCGCCGAACCGCTCGCCGTTGCCTGCGGTGCTCACCACCACCCCGTTGCCCCAGTCCTGCCCGCTGTCGTTGTTGGGGTTGAAGAAGTAGACGCGCATGGTCTCGTCCGGGTCCAGTGCGACCCGCAGGATGGTGATGGCGTGCCACCCGACGAACCGCGCGGAGGAATCCGTGACGGCGACGCCGGCGGGCTGCGGGTGGATGAGCGGCTGGTTGCCGTTGTGGAACGGGTGGTAGCTGCCGTAGAAGTGCCGCAGGAAGTCCTCGAGCCCGGTCAGCCTGCCGGACTCGACGTCCACGTTGATGCTGAAGCCGCGCGCCGACCACCAGCCGTGGAACTCGGGGTTGACCCACCGGTGGGGGTCGCCCGGGCGGTCCGAGCACAGGCGGCCCATCTCGGCGTAGATCCGGTCCAGGTGCGGCACCACCAGCAGCGACACGGGGTCGAGGTCCACGGGCAGGGTGGTGGCCAGGCCCGCGTCGAGTTCTCGGGAGGAGATCGGCCGGCCCTCGAAGTGCATGACCACCTCGTTGTCGCGGGCCGCCCACGCGATGATCTGCAGCAGGTAGTCGGGGTCGTTGTACGCCCACATCGACAGCGCCCGGGCGGACTGACAGGTGGGGTTGTCGCCCTGCCCCACGCCCAGCGGCTGACCGAGCATCGACAGCGTCCCGGCGAGAAGCCAGACGCGCCCCTCGTGGGCGGGACCGCACGAGAGGGCGAGTCGCTCGGCCGCGTAGCCGGACAGCGGCAGCGCCAGCAGCCGCCACAACGCGGGGGCGGCGGGCGGTTGGAAGAGGATCCCCCGCTCGAGCAGCAGCGCCAGCCCGTAGACGGACTGCGCGGTCTCGGGGTGCACGGCCGCGTCGATCAGGGCGTCGACCAGACCGTGGAAGCACAGCAGGCTCTCCCGGCCCGTGCTGGACAGCCCGAGCGCCTCGCTCAGCAGGAAGCTGCCCTTCTCCCGCAGGAATCGCACGAGCACCGGGTGGTACGGCGACACCAGGCCGGTGTCGTGCATCGACCGCGCGAACCCGGCCGCCTCGTACTGGAGGGTTCCCTCGTCCATGGACTCGAGTCGGGAGAGGTAGACGTCCACCCCAGGGTCCTCGCGGCTCGCCTCGGTGGTGCCGTAGATGCTGCTGATGAGCCGGTCGATGCCCACGCCGCCGCCGCTGGAGCCAAGCTGCGGGTCCTGGCGGGCGATCGAGATCTGGGTGATGGTCTGCTTGATCTGGTCCACCTGGATGGGGCGTTGGCGCAGGATGCGCCAGATCTCCTCGACCAGTTGGTCGAGCACACCGTCCAGACCGATTTCCGAGGCGATGTGCGCCAGGGCCGTGCGGGTGACGGTCGCCATCCGGCCCTGTTGCGTGCGCTCGGCCTCGGTGGCCACGGTGAACAGCAGCGAGGCGTTGTTGGCGAGCACCTCGGCGAGGTGCTGGCGCGCCTGCTCTGCCGTGACCTCGGGGTGCTCGTACTGCCCCTGAGCCACGGCCGTCAGCCGCAGGTCGCTGACGATCTCGGTGACGACCTTGTCGGAGTCGGAGCTGCGGAGGGTGCCGACGCTCAGCGCCGGGATCAGGGCCGCCGGCGAGTCCCAGTCGGTGCCCTCGAAGATCCCGGCGGCCTCGAGCTCCCGGGCCATCGCCTGCACGGCCCCGGCTCCCCCGTCCTGAAGGAGCACCAGCCGGGCCCCGTCCAGGACGCGCCGCAGACGGGACGACTTGGTCACGTCACCGGCCTCGGCGAGCGCTCTGGTGGCGTCGGCCAGGGAGGCGACCCGTTTGTCCAGCACCCGCGTCGTGCCGGGCTCGTCGATTCCCACTTCGATCCACTCTCCGTCTCTCGCCGCTGAGTCGTGCCGCGTCGTGCCAGGACGCCACAGGCCGTCCCAGGCCGTACCTGGTCATCCCACGTCGTTCCACGTCCACCCGCCGGTACCGTACCCGCGGGTCGGTACCGGCCGAGGCGTCACACGTAGAAGTCGAGGTCCTCCTGGTTGCGCAGGACCGACCGCATCTCGTAGGCGTCGTCGCCGAAGAAGTAGACCAGGCCCCAGTGGGTGCCGAAGGCGGTGCGCTTGGTGACGGTCTCCTCGACCGGTGCGGTGAGCTCGTGGGACTCGAAGTACTCGTGGTCCTCGGTGGCTTCCGGGATCTCGAGCGTGGAGACGACCCGGCGCCGCGGGTAGACGCCGAAGCACCCGGCGTGACCCTTCGCGTCGACCACCTCGCGCGGGAAGAACGCGGCGATCTCCTCCTCGGTGGTCTTGGGGTCGAACGCCAGCACGAGGCCCTGGTAGGCGTTGAACCCGTACGTACGCTCGAGCAGTTCGAAGACCTTGAACCCCGGCGGCCGGTAGGCCACCTCGCCGAAGTACATCTCGCCGTCGCTGGTGACGAAGTACTCGGGGTGGACGAACCCGAACTTGATGTCGAAGGTCTTGATGAGCTTCTCGATCTGCCGGGTGATCTCCGGGCGGTACTTCTCGAGCTCGGGCGAGGCCGGTACGAACACCGAGTAGCCGAGCGTGACGTACTCGGAGATGTTGAGGAACACGACACGGCCGTTGTGCACCCAGGCCTCCACGGCGAACTCCCAGCCGTCGAGGTGGGACTCCATGAGGACGGGGAACTCTTCCTCGGGGATCGTGTCGACTTCATCGGGAGTACGGATGACGCGGTGGCCGAGGCACCCGGCCTTGTCGAAGGCCTTGAGGTGGATCGGGTCGTTGGGGTCGCCGTCGAGCTTGAGCAGGGTCTGGTTGACGCGCTTGAGGAATCGGATCACGTCGTCCCGCTCGTGCGCCTCCTCGAAGATGCCCACGCGGATCCCGCCGAGCTGGGCGCGCCGCTTCATCAGCGCCTTGTCCCGCAGCAGCAGCGACTGCCCGTACAGGGTGGGGTTGTCGAGCAGCATCGAGTTGATGGCGCCCGCCCACTCGACGGTCTCCTCGAACAGTGGGATCGCCACGTCGACGCCCATGTCCCGCAGTGTCTCGGCGATCTCCATGGACCGGTCGTTGAGCCGCTCGAAGTCCCACGGGACGTACGGGATCTGGTGCTGGCTGCAGTATTCCTCGGCCCAGGGCGGTGCCACCACGACGTAGCGGCGGTCGAACTTGTCGAGCGCGTCGATGGCGTTGGGCACCCAGCCCAGCAGTGCGACGTAGCCCTTGTCGGGGTCGCGGAGGTGCTCGTTGGGGTCGTGGGTCGGGTTCGGACGAAGGTCCGTGGCTCCGGTGGTCGATTCTGCGGTAGGCGTCTGCAAGTGCGGTGCCTCCTCGAGTTGGCGCGGGTTCGATCTGCGTGGGCCGATCAATCCAGGGCGGTGGGCCACAAACGTACCCAAGACCCGTCTCAGTGCAACTGGTTACGAGATCGGCGAACGCCCGGGCGCGCGGCGGGGGTCCCCCTAGGCTCGTCGGACAACGCCGTCCGGGTCGCCCCGGTGCGGATCCGGGTGAGAGGAGTCCAGGGTGCCTTCCAAGGAGTACATCGAGGCGGTCGGCGAGGTGATCGACGCGCTCGGTGTGGCAGCGATCGTCATCGGCATCGTGGCGGCCACGGTCATCGCGGGGTGGCGCCTGCTCAGCCGGCAGCCGGACACCTACCGGCACTTCCGCCGGTTCCTCGGTCGGTCGATCCTGTTGGGGCTGGAGATCCTGGTGGCGGCGGACATCATCAAGACGGTCGCGGTGACTCCGACGCTGGAGAGCGTGGCGGTGTTGGCCGCGATCGTCGTGATCAGGACCTTCCTCAGTTGGTCGTTGGAGCTGGAGATCTCGGGCCGGTGGCCGTGGCAGAAGGCGAGGGCCCCGGAGGCCAAGCCCCGGGACGCCGCCGCCTCACCGGCGCCGTCCGACTAGGGCCACCGCGCGGATCGAGGGGCGACGACGACGAGGGAAGTCGCCTCCAGGTCGGGGCCCGCGCCTGCCCGCTCGGCCGAACCGGCATCAACCGACCGCCCCATCCGATGCGCAAGTGGCGCCGAATCCCGGACATGCACACGGCTTCGCACTCCCCTCGGCGCCGGAACTACCTCGGTGACGCGAGCTTGTGGTGGGACAACTGGGTGCCGGTCGCGGCCACCGGGTGGGGCGCGCTGGTCGTCATCGCGCCGATGCTGGCGGCCGATTTCCTCATCGGGGCCATCCGCGGGCCATCCGGTCAGGACCCCGCACCGGACCACATGTCCGACCCACCTGAATCCGACAACCTCGTCTGACCAGCACCCTCTCCGTGTCCCAGCGCTACTGCACGGCCGGCGGGACGGGCGTCTGCTGGTAGAGGGCGATCCGCCACTGTTCCTCGCGGCGCGTGTAGACGGTCGACATCAGTGCATGGAAGTGGTCCTCGTCGCCGCGCGAGGCTCGCCCGGTGTACACCAGCGCAGCGGTGTTCTCGTCGACCTCGATGAGGCGTTCGTCGCTGATGTCGTAGGACTGCCACGGCGGCGCCTCGTTGAGGGAGGCGATCACCGCCTCGCGGTCCAGGGCCAGACCGTGGGCGAGCACCATCACGGCGTCTGCGGTCATGCGACGTCCGTAGAAGTCCGCCCCTGTGCCGTCGCACAGCGATGACCAGCCTCGATGCTCAAGCTCTAGCAATTCGGCGATGTCCATGGCGCCACGGTAAGTCACGACACTGCGGCCGACCGGGAAACCGGCGGGCGGTTTTCATCCCTTCTCCCGGCCCGCCGACGGTGTTACGGTCCGCCTCGTGGCAGGCGACACAAACGAAAGGCTGACCTCCGACACCACGACGACAGGGCGTCGGCGGATCGAGGAACTGGACGTCATCCGCGGGTTCGCGCTCTGCGGCATCCACGTGGTCAACGTCTACCAGCAGGTCGTGTTCTCCGAGCTGTTCGGCGACCAGCCCGGCCTCGGGGTGACCGTGATGCCGGCGATCGTCCGATACGGCTTCTACGAACGCTTCCTACCGATTTTCACGCTGCTGTTCGGCGTGGGGTTCGCGATCTTCCTGGCCTCCGCCGGAAGTCGTGCCGATCGCCCTCGAGTCGTCCTCGCCCGCCGCCTGGCCGTCCTGGCGGGGTTCGGCGTCCTCCACCAGGTGGCCCACCCCGGCGAGGCGTTGCTGCCGTACGCCGTCTTCGGGCTTGTCATCCTCCTGCCCGCCTCGTTCCTCCGGCCGCGGTGGGCGCTCGCCGTGGGTCTGGTCCTGTTGCTGCTCGGAGCGCAGACGGTCGCCGGATACGGAGTGATGCCCGGGCTGCTCGTGGTGGGTTATGCGCTGGCAGGTCTCGGGGTCGCCGACGCGCTCGGCCGCCAGACTCGCCGATGGGTGCTCGCCGCCGCGATGCTCGGCGCGGTGACGATCGCGTACTGGGCCTCGGTTGCCGTCGGAATCCACCTCCCGCGCTTGTCCTTCGGAGCGACGTCCCTGCCGTCCCAGCTCGCGGGGGTGGTGACCGGCCTGTTCTACGTCTGTCTGGTGGTGCTCGCCTTGCGGACACCGGCGGGCAGCGTGCTCCGATGGGCGTTGGCCCCGATGGGCCGGATGGCGCTGACCAACTACCTGCTGGCGACGGCGTTCATCCTCGTGCTCTCCCCGATTCTAGCGATCGACGGGCTGGACGACTGGCCTGCCATCGTCGCGCTGGTGGTCGGGATCATCGTGGCTGAGATCGTGGCGAGCCGCGCGTGGCTGGCCCGGTTCCGCTTCGGTCCCGCCGAGTGGCTGTGGCGCTGTGCGACGTGGTGGGAGATGACGCCGATCCGCCGGTGATGTCAGTCTGCCCCGGTAGCTGGGCTGCTCTGGAAACCGGTCTGGTCGGCCAGTCGCGACTGGCGGGACAGGCGGGCGCCCTCAGCGGCCGTGTACCGCAATCCTCACGAGGCCCGCGCGGCCAGTCGCCACAGGATGGTCCGCTCGCGCGACCGAGCAGCGTGGAGCGGATCGGCACCGTCGGCCGCGCGCGGGTGGCGAGGCGTCGTCTCGCGGGTGCCGATCACCGTCAGCCCGGCGTCGGCGATGCGGGTCAGCAGCTCGTCGCGAGTGCGTAGGCCGAGATGCTCGGCGAGGTCGGACAGGATCAGCCACCCTTCGCCCTGCGGCGTGAGGTGCTGCGCGAGCCCGTCCAGGAAGCGGCCCAGCACGTCCGAGCCCGGGTCGTAGATCCCCTGCTCCAGTGCCGACGTCGGATGACCGGGAATCCACGGCGGGTTGCACACCACCACGTCGGCCCGCCCGGAGTCGCCCACCTCGTCGTCGTCGTCATAAGGCCACAGGTCGGCCTCCACCACGTCCACTCGGTCGGCCCACCCCAGCCGGCTGATGTTGTCCCGCGCGCACTGCACCGCGCGCGGGTTGATGTCGGACGCCACGACCTGCCGGGCCCCGCGCCGGGCCAGGACGGCCGCGAGCACGCCGGTTCCGGTGCCGATGTCCCACACGATCGGATCCTCGACGCCCTGCGGCCAGGGGGCGTCGGCGACCAGGTCGATGTACTCGTCTCGGGTGGGGGCGAACACGCCGTAGGCGGGATGGATCCGGGCCCCCAACGCGGCCACCTCGATGCCGCTCAGGTGCCATTCGTAGGCACTGATGACGCCGAGGAGCTCGGGCAGCGAGACCAGCGTCTCCCGACCGGTGGAGTCGTTGCCCGAGTCGGTCGGCGGACCGTAGGCATGGGTGCAGCCGTCGCGCACGTCGGGCGCCCGGCGCAGCCGAACCGAGTAGTCCTGCTCCAGTGGGATGAGGACCCTTCCCAGCGTCTCCGCCCGCTGCGCGCGTGCCTTCCGGTTGGCGAGGAAGACCTCGCCGGGGTCGGAGCTCTGTGGAGCCCGGGACGCCCGCTTCTGCAGACGCCGGTCGAGGGCGCGCATGAGCTGGCGGGCGTTGTGGAAGTCGCCCCGCCACAGCAGGCCGGTGCCCCGCCGGATCATCCGAAGCGCCTTGTCCGCGGCGATGTCGTCGTGGATCACCACGATGTCCCGCGGCGGCGGCGCGCCGTTCTCCGAGTGCCACCGGGCCGTGCGGCCCTCGCCCTTCTCTCGCCAGCTGACAGTGGTCACAGGCGACCCGGGGGCGGCAGGAGAAGACACGGGAGTCCTTCGAACGGGCGCGCACTCGACCGTGGGGACGAATGACGCGCGAGAGCAAGCTACCCGCGAACCGGGCCGGACCCAGTGTCTCAGCTCCGCCGCCGAACGGTCACGGCCAGTCGATCTCATACGCCTCGGCCCGGGCCGAGTACATCCGTCCCCCGCTGACGAAGTAGCCGTCGGTGTAGGTCGCCGTGTCGGAGGGGATGCCGTGGGCAAGCGCGTAGAGCTGGGCCGCGAAATCGTCGGCATCGAACGCGCCGGAGGTGTCGCGATGGGGAGTGACGATCGCGGTCCTGTCGGCGAAGACCCCGGGCGCTCCCGTCAGAGTGATTCGGCGAGCGCGGTAGTCCCCGGCGCGAACGAGGGCGAGGGCTTGGCGGAGCACCGTGTCGTAGCGGGTGCCGGTCAGTGGTGTGGCGATGTGCATGGCCGACAGCGTCACACCCGTCGGCGGCGTCCTCGCCTGCGTCATGGTCCCCGGCACGGCGCCCTGTGGAGAGTCGCGAGCCCTGTGAGTGTGGCGCCGCTGCCTTCAGGGTTCCGGTCTCCCTGCCTCGGTTCTACGATGGGAGTCGAGGCATTGAAGCTCATCATGAGTGCATCGCAGGCCGACCTCTGGAGTGGTCCCGTCGGGCAGTCGTGGGTGCGCAATGCGCTCGCGTACGACACGATTCTCGAGCCGCTCGGTCGCGCGGCCCTCGACCGCCTGGACCTCGGCCCACCGCAGCGGGTGCTGGACATCGGGTGCGGGACCGGGACCACGACGTTGGAGATCGGACGCCGGGTGCGCCCGGACGGGTCGGCGGTCGGCGTGCACGTGTCCCGACCGATGGTCGAGTGCGCGCAGGCTCGCCTGGTGGACGAGACGGGCGCGGAGAACGTCGAGTTCCTCGCCCTCGACGTGGAGAGCGAGCCGTTGCCCGGCCTGTTCGACGCCGCGTTCTCGCGGATGGGCGTGATGTTCTTCGACCGCCCCGAGGTGGCGTTCTCCGCCGTCCGGGCGGCCCTCGAACCGGGCGGCCGGCTCGCGTTCGTCTGCTTTGCCGCGCCCGCCGCGAACCCGTTCATCACGGTCCCCACCGGCGCCGCGTTGGCCCGGCTCGGCGGTGCCCCCGTGCCTCCGCCGCGCGCGCCGGGACCGTTCTCGTTCGCCGACCCGGACCGCGTGCGCAGTGTCCTGGAGACCGCCGGCTTCGAGTCTGTCGAGGTGAACCCCGGCCCCGACGAGGTCACCCTCGGCCCCGCCGACCGCCTCGAACAACTCGCCCGGCAGGCGCTGGAACAGAACCCCCAGGCCATGATGGCGATGGCCGCCAACCCCGATGCCCGCGACTCCGCTGTCGCCGCGGCCGCCTCTGCGCTGGGTGAACATGTCACCGACGGCGAGGTCCGTCTGGGTGCCGGAACCTGGGTCGTCGAGGCCCGCGCGCCCGGGGTGTGACGCGGTGGAGGCGCCCTACGCTCAGGACCAGTCGTAGGGCAGCCGATCCAGCGTCCAGGCCCAGTTGACTCGCTCCTGTTCCAGGCGGACCTGCTCGCCGAAGCGATCGGAGACGAGGTCGTCGTAGACGGCGGCCTCACCGGCGGTCAGCAGATCGAGTGTGGCGTTGGTCGGGGAGCTTTCCCGTCCCCACCGGTCGCGATGGGCGTGCAGGGTCTCCGAGTCCATCAGGAAGGACCTGGTGTGCGGGAGGTGGGTCCGCAGCCGGTGCAGGATCGCGAAACCGTGCGTGTCGAGGTCGCCCCAGTAGTGCACCTCCGCCTCCTGCAGTGCCGCCCACCGCCCGAGACGCGCCACGTCGAAGCCCTTGCCCCAGATCACCACCCCGTCGGCGGGCACGGGAAGCGTGAGGTAGGTGATCTCATTCTCCACCACGACGGCTGTAGTGAATCGCACGTCGAGGTCGTCGAGCTCGCCCACCCGCACGCTCAGCTCCGAGACAGGGATCGGGGCGATGGACGCGGCGAGGCGGATCCGCACGTGCTCCGGTTTGGTGCGCAGCCCGAGGTCGGTCAGGAACGGCCCGGCCTGACGCGATACTCCTAGCAGGTCGGCGAGCACCGACCTGCGGGCCTCCACGAACTTGGTGTCCACGCCCGGGGCGTCGATCTGCCGCAGGTACTTCCCGCTCCCCCGCGCGGCATCGAGCCACCGGTAGGCCGTCAGGAGCTGGGACCACTCCGCGTGGTGGCCGAGCGCGGGGACCGGCCTCGCGAGCACCCACTCACGTACGCGCTGGTCTGGGGCCGAAAGCATCATCTGCTCGAAAGCAACTACCTGCGCGCGGACGCCCAGCAGGTCCCAGGCCTGCGCCAGCCGGGACACCACGGCATGCGTCGGGATCTGGTTGCGCCCGACCGCCCGGCCGCCGATCGTCTTGTACCGCAGTTCGTAGCGCGCACCGCCGCGGCTGCCTGCCTCGAGCGCCCCGATCCAGTCCTGGATCTCGCCGAGTCGGTCTCCGATCTCGGAGGCCCGGGGTCCAGCGAGTGGGACCTCGATGGGCGCCACTGGTTGGTCCTCGGCCAACGTCCGGAGCAGGGTGCCGTCGTCCCAGCGGCGCCGCACCTTGTCGCGGACGGTCTCCGGTGTGGCCCACCTGCGCGTCGCAGCGGCCATCAGTTACCGCTGCTCTGGCGGTGGTACTCCTCGGTGGACATCATGACCAGCCGCGAGTACCGCCCCTCGACATTGTCCACGTAGCCGATGGACCGGACGTACGGCGCGATCACGTGCACCTTCTGCAGCGGCGTCACGATGAGCAACTGGATACCGAGTTTGGCGAACAGCTCGAGGGCGTAGCGGGTGGAGGCATCCGAGCCGCGGCCGAACGCCTCGTCGATCACCGCGAACCGGAAGTCGCGGGCCTTGTCCGCGCCCCACTCCAGCCCGAACTGGTACGCGAGCGAGGCGGCCAGGATCGTGTAGGCGAGCTTCTCCTTCTGTCCACCCGATTTGCCGTCCGAGTCGCGGTAGTGCTCCCACTCCTCGTCGGTCTCGCGGCCCCGCTCGGAGGCGGAGAAGGTGTACCAGTTGCGCACGTCGGTCACGCGGGACCGCCAGGTCCGGTCAGTCTCGCTGTGCCCCTCGCGACCGCGGAGGCGCTCGAGGATCGCGCGCACGTCCTGGTAGCGCCGTTCGGAGTACTGGTCGTCTCCACCGCCGAGCGCGTCGTCGGTGACGGCCCGCAGGTCCGCGCGGAACTGCCGGACGTCCTGGTTGACCGTGTTCTCGCGGTCCAGCCGGATGTACCTCCCGGGATTGAAGTCGATCGCTCCGAGCGCCTCGTTGATCTTCTCGACCTTCTGGCCGATCTCGTCGGCCTGGCGCAGGAGCCAGTTGTGGAAGCCGGCGAGCTCGCGGATGGTGTTCTTGCGCAGCTGGTCCTCGAACTCGTCCACGAACCGTGGCAGGTCGTCGCCGGCCACACGGTCGTGGAACCGCACGTACTCGTCGCGTGCGTCAACCGAGGCGTCCATCTCGGTGGTCTGCTCGGGCCACCGCCGCCGGATCTCGGCCATGGCCTGCTGGATGCTGGTGGTATAGCCGTTGAGCTCACGCTGGGTGCGGTCGGTCTCGGAGTCGATCGCGTCGGACAACGCCCGCTCCTGCCGGTGGGCCTCGTCCGCGCTCGTCGCCATCGCCTTGACCGACCCGGCGCGGCCCTGCCGGTCGCGCAGGCGCGGGTATACGGCCCGGGCCGCCTCACGGATCGCCTCGTCCAGCTCGTCGAGACCGCGCTGGTCGTTCTGCATCTGTTCGGTCTCGTGCTCGATGCGGCTCTGCCACCGACTGTGTTTGTCTGCCAGCGCTCGTTCGTCGACCCCCAGGACGCGGACCCGCTCGTCGACGTCCGCGAGCCGTCGATCGATCTCGGCGAGCTCGCTGCTGCCCTCGACCAGGCGGCGTCGTTCTGCGTCGGCGGCCTCGGCGCGGGCCCGGGCCTCCTCCCAGTCCAGATCCCGCCACGACGGGTAGTCGGCCAGGCGCGCGAGCGCGGTGTGCCGTGCACCCGCCTCTTTCTGGTCGCGGGACGCGGCCTCGAGTCGGGTGCCCAGCTCGGCTACCGCGGAGTCGAGCTGCGCGCGACGCTCCTGCAAAGCGGCGACCTTCTGCTCGTTGCGCCAGCCCAGCACCCAGCCCCGCGGGTCGGTCGCCGACTGCCGGTCGTCCTTGACGTGCCGGTCGCGGGACCGGACCTGCCCCTCGCGGGTCACCGCGCGCTCTGCGGCCCGGAACTCCTCCAGGGTGTCCGCGCAGCGGTGGTCCGCGCGGGCGAACAACTCCTTGTACAGGTACCCGCGTAGGGGCGTGTCGGCGATCTCGATGGTGTCCGCCAGCAACAGCCCCTCGATCTGCGGGCGCTGCAGCGAGACGTGTCTGTCCGGGACCCGCTCGTACTGCAGGCGGACACCCACCGTGCGCCCGTCGGAGCGCCGGGCGGTCAGACGACGATCGTTGACCCACCGGGCGACATCGGCGTAGTGCCGCTGAGGCACCAGCAGGGAGACGGCGAATCCGCGCAGCACGCGCTCGGCAGCGCCGCGCCACTCCGTGTACTCCTCGGCTACGTCGAGCAGCTCGCCCGCGAACGGCAGGTCCGCCTGGTCCACACCGAGCTCCGCGCACAGGTCGGCGCGGAGCTGCAATTGCTCGGCCGGCAGGTTGCTCCGACGGCCGGCGAGACTGTCCAGCTCCTCCTGCACCTCGCGCAGCTGCTTCTTCTGCTCCCCGTGGTCCAGCACCAGCGCGTCGTATCGGTTCTTGAGCTCGGCGGCCTCGGCCTCGAGCTCCGAACGCCGGCGTGCGAGGTGAGCGGCGAGGTCGGCGAACCCGGTGGCGTCGCCGACAGGTTCCAGCCCGGCACCTGCCACGGCATCGTCGAATCGCTCGCGTCGGCGGAGCCGCTCGTCGGCCTGCTCCCCCGCCTGTCGGGCCTCGCGTTCCAGCTCGCCCACGCGGTTGCCGCCCGCCTCCGCGCGGGCGGTGACGAGCTGATCCCGCTCGGCGACAAGGTCCGCAGCCTCTGCCCGCATCTGCTCCAGTCGGGCGGTCGCGGCCTCGACGTCCACGCCGATCCGGTCGATCTCGGCCTGCCGCAGCTCTATCCGTAGCTCGGCGAAGTACGGCCGGATCGCCACGCGTTCCTCGTGGAGACTCCCCCGGCGTTCGAGGGCGGCGTCGTACTTGTTTATCGACCGGACCAGCGGTTCCAGCGCCTCGAGCTGTGCCCGGGCCCGCTGGACGGCGTCGTAGGCGCGGGTGAGGTCCTCGAAGTGCCGGATGATTCCCTCGATGCGCTCGGACGCATCGGCCGGCTCGAGCATGTGGGTGCGGACGAAGTCGTTGAGGTCGCCGACGGCCTTCATGGAGATGGTCTGGTGGAACAGTTCCATCGCCTGCTCGGAGCGGATCCCCAACAGGCGGCGCATGGTGCGCCCGTAGGTCGGGAAGTCCTTCTCCACCGTCGCCCCGCCCGAGCGCAACCGCTTGAGCAGGACATTCAGGTCCGACCCGAAGTCGGTGAAGTCGGCCTCGATCGACAGGGCCCTGTCGGCGGTGACAAAGCGACGCCACGGCTGGCCCGTGGTGTCCTGCTGCTGGAACACCTGGGCGAGGGTCACCTCGTCGCTGTATCCCTCGTTGACGAAGACGCCGAGGATCACCGAGTACGAACGCCGGTCCCGCAGCGCCACCGGGCGGACACTGCCGGTGGCCTCGTTGCGCTCGGTTTTGTGATGGCCCTCGACGTACGACCGGAGGGTGCGCTCCTTGCGCGCGGCGCCGGCGGCCTTGTTGTAGTCGATCCGATGCGACGGGAGCATGAGGGTGCTCACCGCGTCGACCAGCGTCGATTTGCCGCTGCCGATGTCGCCGGTCAGCAGCAGGGTCTCGCCGCCTGGATCCAACTGCCAGACCCGGGAGTCGAAGGTCCCCCAGTTGAGTACCTCGAGCCGGGCCAGCCGGAAGCCGGGGCGTCCGCTCGCCTCCAATTCGACAGCGGAGAACAGGCCGTCACTCATCGCCTGCCTCCGCATTTCCCGCTCCCGCGTCGGCGTACTCGGCGAGCTTGGCCGAGAAATCGGACAGGGTCTCGGCGTCCACGTAGGCCTTGAGGATCCTGCGGACCTCCCAGGTGTCCTTGCGTCCCCGGAGTTGGCGGAGGAAACCCATGGTGACCAGCCGGTTGATGGAGGTGTCGACCTGCTTTAGCGTGCGGGCCTCGTCGGTGCTGCGGGCCAGGAAGAGCTGGACCATGTCCACGATCTCCTCGTGGGTGAGCACCAACTGTCCCTGATCGCCCGCCGACTCGAACTCCACGAGCCTCTTGCGCAGCAGCACCAACAGGAGACTGTCGGAGTAGGTCAGCGCCCGGCGTCTGATCACGCGTGGGAGCGCCTCTTCGCCGTCGGGGGTCTCTGCGGTGCGGAGGTAGGCGTATCCCTCGTCGTCGTCAATAACGACGTCAAGTCCCACCACGGCGAAGTGGTCGCGCACGGCGCCCCTGTGACGCAGGAGGTCGCCCCACGCGTCGGATTCCTGGTAGACGACTCCCTGCATGAGTCGGATGGCGCTGGTCGCGATCGCGCGTTCCTCCGGTGTCACCGGCGCTTCACCTCCACCCGCGGCATGCGCGCCCGCATCGTTCGTCCGGCCTCGTCGTACTCGATCACCGTCTCCTCACGCTCGTCGGTGGTCACCTCGAGCTCGTCGTGATCCAACGCCAGGTAGCCGACGAGTTCCGCGGCGCCGTGCTCGACCGGGTACATGTCGATGATGTCCTCGAGCAGTGCGGTGCCGCGCGCCGGGATGAGGGAACGCAGGCGGGCGGCGAGCCTGGCGGGATCGACGATCACCTGGTCGGTGAGCACGGAGGTGTCCACGTCCTCCTGCTGCGCCGGCGGCAGAAGGCTGTCCACCTCGGCGGCGGGCCGCACACTGTGCAGGGGCCGTTCGGTGGGCAGGGAGATCTCGACGCTGGTCTCCTCCAGTTCCAGCCCGAAGCCGGGTGAGGCGCCGTCACGCAGTCGTAGTGCGGTGCCCTCGATCTCGCGGACCAGGTCCAGGACGCGACGGTTTTCCAGCCAGATCTGGTCGTCAGTGAACCGGCGGAGTTGTTCGGAGATCTGCCGCACCGTCAGCTGGGTCCGTTCGGCGGCCTCGGCCCAGCCGTGGTGCACGGTGCGGATGCGGCGATCCGCCCCCAGCTCCTCGATCGAGGTGAGCCGCTCGAGAAGTGTCGACAGTTCCTCCTGGCTGGACGCCGACAGCAGCAGATCGTAGAACGCCTGGAAACTGCGTCCCTGGTCGGAGGAGTCGATGCGGCTGCGCCCGCTGACGAGCTCGGCCAGCAGCTCGCCTTTGCTCCCCTCCCAGGTGGCGATGCGTTCGCGGGCCGAGCGGTCGAGCGCGCGGAAGTTCTCCTCGACCTCGCGGAAGTCTGCGAGCAGCTCGCGGGCGGTGGAGGCGAACTGTTGGTAGCGATCGCGCACCGCCGTCATGTCGAGCAGTCCGGCCTCCGGGTCCTGGTGGATCTGCTCGATCTCGCGCTCGATCTCCCGCTTGCGCCGTTCCAGCTCGTCCAACCGCACCGCCGGGTCGGCCTCGGTGCCCTGGGCGATCTGCCGCAGTAACTCGACTGCGGTCTGCAGCCGCGATTCGGTTCCGACGAAGGACCGCTCGGCCAGGCTCTGTACCCACGCGTAGGCCTTCTCCAGCGCCGGGGTGGCGTCGTAGTGGATCTCGTCTGTGCCCAGCGGGTAGAAGCGCCGCAGAAACCCGGACTCGGGCGCCGCCCAGTCGGACAGGTAGTCCGACGGCGGACGTTGGAACCGTGGATTGTCCGGGTCCTGAGCGTTGAGCGCGTAGAGCTGATCGTCCAGAGCGTCGATGAGATGCCCCTCCGGGCTCGCGCCTCGCCCCTCGTCCACGAAGTAGCGCCCGAGGAACGACAGCAGCAGCGGCGCGTGGGTGGCGCGCAGCATCCGCCAGGCGGGGTGCCGCTCGCGCAGCGCCTCGATCTGGGCGTAGTCCACGCGTTCTCCTCGGGTCTGCGGTACTCGGGTCGGGTTCCTCGGTGCCGACAGTCTAGGAGTGGCCTCCGACACGGCGCCCATGAGGCTGGCGCGTAAGAGCGCCTTGCCCACAACTCCACCACGTATATACTCTGTATATACGTCCAAGGAGGCAATTGTGGCGAAGCGACTCATCAGTATCCCTGACGATGTGGACCGTCGACTTGCAGAAGCCGTCCCCTCCGGGCAGATCAGCGGCTTCGTCACCGAACAGATCAAGCGCGGGCTTGACGAGCAGGGCCTGCGCTCTATGGATGACGCCATCGCCCATATCGCCAGAAACAGCAAGCCGCTACTGGACCGTCTCGGGAATGTCAGTGATCTGGACGCCTGAGATCATCGACATTTTCCGGACCTACGCGGCGATCTACCCTGAGCATCCTGAGGTGCGTGACATGGGGCTTCTGCAGAGTTCGGTCGAACGGCCCCGAACGACCCTGTTCGGGGCCGAACAGTATCCAAGCATCCACGACAAGGCCGCATCGATTCTGGACTCATTCTGCCGCAATCACTCGCTTGTCGACGGCAACAAGCGATGTGCGTGGATCGCTGTCGAACTGATCTACTTCCGAAACCTCGGGGCGATATGGGTGGCCGGCGACGACGCGGCCTACGATCTGGTGATCCGCGCAAGCGATTCCCACCTCGAGGTCTCCGACATCGCTCACGACCTGCGGGCAGGATTCAGCCAAACTCAGAGTTGACCCCGAAGTATCCACCCACGCCAGTCCCGAACGTGGCCTCTGATAGCCTCCCCTTCTCAAGTTATAGCTGGTAGGAGGCCTTGCGGCAAGACCCCAGTGGGGGCGCACACTGGCGCAATGTCCCCCGAGACACCCGGCACCTTCGCCCTCCCCGACCACGTCGCCCACAAGGCTGACCCGGCGCACATCGCCGACGACGAGCGCCACCTCACCGCCGTTTCCCGCGCCCTCGACCAGAAGGTCGCGGTGCTGTCCGCCCGCCTGGACGCCCGCCGCCGCGACCCCGCAGGCCGGGGCGCGCAGACCATCGAGCGCGACACCGACATCCGCCACCTCGTCGCCGAGCTCGCCACGCTGCGCCGGTTCGGGCTGGACGTGTGCATCGGCCACTTCGCCGTGGCCCCTTCAGACCCCGCCGCCCCCGACTCGCACCACCCCGACGCCCACCAGACCGGGCCCGCGCCGGTGTACGTGGGCCGCATCGGCCTCACCGATGCGGCCGGCACTCCCCTCCTCGTGGACTGGCGCACCCCGGCCGCCGAACCGTTCTTCGCCGCGACGCTCGCCGACCCGAAGGGCGTGACGTATCGCCGGCGGTACCGGTGGGCGGGCGGGCGCATCGTGGACTACTGGGACGAGGTCTTCGGCGACGACGACGAGGTCTCCGCTCACGTCAGCCCCGACGACCTCTCGGCGTTCGTCTCGAGCTTGTCCGAGGCGCGGACCGGCCGAATGCGCGATGTGCTCACCACGATCCAGGCCGATCAGGACGCGATCATCCGCGCGGAGTCCCGGGGCGCCGTCATCGTGGACGGCGGACCCGGGACCGGAAAGACGGTGGTGGCCCTACACCGGGCGGCCTACCTCCTCCACGAACAGTCGCGTGCCGGCCTGCGGCGCGGCAACCTGCTCCTCGTCGGCCCGCACCGGCCGTACCTGGACTACGTGGCCGACGTGCTCCCCTCCCTCGGTGAGCACAGTGTGCAGACGGCGACCGTCGCCGATCTCGGCCTCGCCGCGCTCGGCGAGACGATCGCGTCACCGCCCGACGGTCTGCCCGACGATCCCGATCCCGAGGTCGCCCGGCTGAAGTCAGACCCGCGCATGGTCGAGGCGGTCGAGGCCGCGGTGCGCTTCTACGAGCAACCGCCCGAGCAGTCGATGCTCGTGCAGACCGAGTGGGTGGACCTGCGCCTGACGCCGGCCGACTGGGCCGAGGCGTTCGGCTCGGTCGAGGACGGCACACCACACAACGAGGCCCACCCTCAGATTCGCGAGACACTCACCGAGATCCTCGTCGACCGGGCGCTCCATAACAGGCCAGGCGGCGGCGTGCCGGCGGAGGTCCTCCGCGCTGAGCTCGCGGCACACCCGGACCTGCACCGCGCCCTGTACCGGGCATGGCCGATGATCGGCGCCACCGACCTCGTCGGGGACCTGTGGACCGTCCCGGCGTACCTCCGCCTGTGCGCACCGTGTCTGGCCACCGACCAGCTACAGCTCCTTCAGCGACCCGCGGCCGACTCATGGACGACCGCGGACCTGCCGCTTCTGGATGCGGCCCACCACCGGCTGGGCGACGCCGACCGGGCGCGGAGGGCTCAGCGCCGCCGGGTCGAGCGATCCGCAGAACTCGCGAGGCGCCAGCGGGTGATCGACGACCTCATTGCCGCCGACGACGACCCCGAAGGCGTCTCCCCCATGCTCCGTCACGCCGACCTGCAGGAGGCCCTGCTCGATACGTCGGCCGAAGAAGACCCAGCCATCGGCGATGCTCGCCTGGCGGGTCAGTTCGGGCACATCATCGTCGACGAGGCGCAAGAGCTCACCGAAGCGGAGTGGCGGATGATCCTGCGCCGCTGCCCGTCGGGCAGCCTCACGGTGGTCGGCGATCGCGCGCAGTCCCGCCGCGACTTCGACGAGTCCTGGCCCGAGCGACTCGAGCGCATCGGCCTCTCCCCTGCCCGCATCACGTCCGTGCATCTGAGCATCAACTACCGCACGCTCGCCGAGATCATGGAGGCCGCTGCCCCGGTGATCCGGTCAGTGCGGCCCGACGCCAACGTGCCCGAGTCTGTGCGCCGCAGCGGGCTCCCAGTCCAGTACGGCCGCATCGGGGATCTCCAGCGCGTGGTCGACGGTTGGCTCGCCACCCACTCCGAGGGCATGGTCGGCGTCATCTGCGCGACTGGCGCTACCGTGCCCGATTTCAACGAATCCGACCGCGTCCGCTCGCTGACCCCCGCGCAGGCCAAGGGCCTCGAGTTCGACTTGGTTGTTCTGGTCGACCCGGAGACGTTCGGCTCGGGCGTCACCGGTGCAGTCGACCGCTACGTCGCGATGACGCGGGCGACGCAGCACCTGGCCGTCCTCAGGTCCTAGATTCCCGCCGGGCGGGCAGCGTCACAACGCCGACGCCTGCCTCAGCGCTACGTCCGCGATAGGTCGCTTGAGCAACTGCTCGGGGAAGATGTCGATGTCCTCGCGACCGAAGAGCGTACGAACCTCCTCCAACAAGCCGGAGGCTCGCATGAGGAGGTTGCCGTCGGCTGGGTCCATATCGACCAGGATGTCCACGTCGCTTCCGCCATTCGCAGTACCGCGGGCGACTGATCCGAACAGCATCGGATTCGTCGCAGCGTACTTGGCGAGGAGGGCTCGGAACTCGTCTCGACGCGCCTCGATGAGCTCACGCAAGGCGAGCGATTCGGGAGTCGGGGCGGCGCTCGTCATAGCCTCAGGATATCGGCTGCACAGACTGACGGAAGGCCCATTCGGTCTACCGCCTGTGCCGCCGTCGCCGGTATAGCGCCAGGCCTCTGACCAGGGGCGCCCTGAAAGCAACGTTCAGGGCACCCCTGCTCAGAGGCGATTTTCAGCTTTCCGGGATAGCACGCGCGCCGCAGTCGCCTCTTATTGATCCCACCGCCTGCCTCTGTCCGTTGGTCGATCGGGCCAGGGTCGCGGAAAGCACGCAGGCCCGGCTCCCTCTCGGGAACCGGGCCTGGTACGTGGTAGCGGGGACAGGATTTGAACCTGCGACCTCTGGGTTATGAGCCCAGCGAGCTACCGAGCTGCTCCACCCCGCGTCGATTGCGTCACCGACAGTACGTGCGACCGTCCCAAGTTACAAATGGCGGGGCTCATGCACGAGTAGGTGGCTTGGTACTACCACGAACACAAGCGCTGCGGGATTGCCCTGTTCTCACCCACCCAAGTCGGTGACGGCACCAAGAAAAGCACTTGCAGCGCCCGCGACCAGGCCATGCAGCGCTACTACGACAAACACCCAGAACGCTTTCAGACCCGGCCGCGGACACTGACTCCTGGCACGTTGTAGGAATTGACATGGGCAACGAAAAACAACCCAGCAAATAGCCCCACTGACTCACGGCAGGTTGACACCGAGCGATTCTCGGAGAGTTCGTCCACAAACCTCGCGAACCTCGCCGATTCATCGGCCTTGGCTGCGAGGATCGAATGCATGAGCGGCAGGCACATCGAACTCTTCCTCGTCGACGGCACCCCGGGCGGCCTGACGACCGCCGAAATTCTGAACTGGACAGGGCAGGTCCTGAGTGCGCCTCGCGCGGAAATGAGCGCACTCGTTCGCCGAGCCGAGTTGTCAGGCACCTGCGTCTACTTCCTGCTCGGTCCCGATGAACAGGGCGGCACCCGCTGTTACATCGGTGAAACGGACGACTTCAAAGAACGACTCCGTTACCACGACGCAAACAAGGAGTTCTGGCGCAGGGCCGCGGTGGTCACCTCTAAGGACGCCAACCTGACGAAGGCCCACGGTCGCTACCTGGAATCCCGCCTGATCTCACTCGCGATCCAAGCCGGCCGTGTCGTGCTCGACAACGGAACGACGCCACCGCCGCAAGCGCTGCCAGAAGCCCATGCTTCCGACATGGACTACTTCATTGAGCAGCTCCAGATTGTCTTGCCGGTCCTTGGAATTGACGCAATCCGCGGTAGGGAGACGGTCGCCGTGCCGGAGGCACGTCAGGAGCAGCTGGTGTCGCCGATTTTCCACCTCGCGAACAGGAAGCTTGGCGTCGCGGCTACGGCCCAGCAGCTAGATGGTGAGTTCACGATGCTGGCGGGATCTACAGTCGTCGCCGACTGGCAGGGCGTGGGGAAAGCCGAGAGCACGATTAGGGCGTACGAGTCGTACCGAGCCCAGCACCTAAAGCTCGTCGCCGACGGCTCAATCGTCGTCGAGAATGGTGTTGGTCGGGTAGCAAAGGACATCGTCTTCGGCTCCCCGTCGACGGCGGGCGCGATCGCCCAAGGACGCTCCTGCAACGGTCGGACCTCCTGGATGACGGAGGAAGGCAGCACATTCGGCGCCTGGGAGAGTCGCGGCGTTGACACAACGGAGGGCTTCTGAAGATGACTGGGATCCAGCACTTATCCATGCGCGTCCCGTGGCGTGACCGCCCGTGGGATCAGTTCGTGTGTCACGATCCGCTCGGAAATTCCTCGTGCACGCTGCTTGCCAACATCGGGACGAAGCGCGACGACAAGTATGAGGTTGAAAGCGCTGACATCGCGATCGACACCCTCGATCACGACCGCCTTCCGTGCCTGAGCGAGCGCGCCACATTCATGTCCCCACTGGGATACACGGTGATGAAGCACCATCCCTATTCCCACAACCCAGCGCTGAAGGGGCACCTGCATGACACGCCAGTTTCCCTTCCGGGTTATGCCTTCGAGGCGGTGCCTTTCCGATGGCTGAATCGCGACTCCCTGGCCCAGGAGATCGGGCGCGATCGCGTGCCGCGCTTCAACCAGTCCGCGGAGGACGCCGCCGACGCCGCACTGCGCTATAACCCTCCGTGGGTGATGAACGGCGAAAACCAGCGCGCCGTTCTCGATGCTTTCTTCGAAGCGGTAATACCCGGGCAGTCGCTGGTGTTCATCTATCTCAAGCACTCTCCGCTTCAGGAGGAGCGAACCGATCGACTCATCGTGGGAGCCGCCCGCGTCTCACGGGTAACTTCGCCGCCTATGTGGAATCAGTCGGGCAATCCGCCGTTCAACTCGTCAATGTGGGAGACCATCGTCGAACACTCCCTACGCCCCGATATGACCGAGGGCCTCTTGCTGCCATACCAAGAACTGATACCTCTCCTCGACGAGGGGGTCGATGTCGGCGGGGCGCTGGCGTGGGCACCTGAAGGGCGCAAGGCCGAGTTCTCGTACGTGACCGAACACCTCTCCGACGACGCCGCGATCGAGGCGCTCAGCTCGTTGGAGTCTGCCGCCGAGGCCATGCGCGAACTCGGGATCGATGTGCCAGGTGCGGGTGTGAACTGGGTCGGTGCTGAGATCGAGCGACTGTGGCAACTTCGCGGACCGGTTCCCGGTCTTCCGGGTGTACTTAAGGTGCTCGGGGTGCAACAGCCGTACGTCGCGGCTCGGGCGGTCCTTGGCGAGTGTCCCGAAGACACGGACCCCTGGGACTTACTGCTAACTTGCTTTGCCGACCCCACGTCCGCTCCCAGCGAGGTCGGTGCACACATTGGATCGCTGCAGGCACGGGTGTATAGCAAGGTGCCTCCCGCGAGGCAAGCGGTGTTGCGCCTGCTGTCTGGGTTCGACGTCACCCCCGCGCAGGTCCAGATCCTGCTCGACGGGTCGACCGAGGTCGAGTTGGCGGCAGAGGAGCTCCTAGACAACCCCTATTACGCCAGCATCTGCACCTACGGGATGGTCGACCACATCCCCTTCACGACGATTGACCGGGCACTTTTCCCTCCCGCCTTCGTGACCTGGAAGCCCTCGATCCCGGATGCGGTCACGCTCGACGGGCACATCGATCGTCGTCGCATCGAGGCGCTCCTGACCGACGTCCTAGAACGCCAGGGAGCCGACGGCGACACGGTGGTACCGGAGGGCGAGGCAATCGAACTCGCCAACGCTATGCCCCTGGCGCAGCCACCGAACCTCTCCAGAACCATCCTCACCGGTCTCGACCTGGATCACGACGGGATCGCGGGTTGGAAGGACTGGTCACCCTTAACGAGTCGTGCGCTGGCGGACGGAACTCCTGGCTACAAGCTCACCCGGTTCGAGGAGACCTCCCAGGCGATTCGCGAGTGGATAGCGGCGCAGGAATCCCGGAGCCGCTTCGGCGAGGTCACGGATGCTCGCTATGTTCTCGACCGTGCGCTGGATCGTAACCAGGCAGTCGTGATCGCGAGCGTGGACCAGCAGGAGGAACGCGCGCGGGCCGAGAAGTCCGCGGGCCTCTCGTCACTGCACGACTCCCCGCTTTCACTGCTGATTGGCCCTGCCGGCACCGGCAAGACGACCCTCTTGCGAGCTCTCGTCGAATACCCCGGCGTGGCCGCCGGCAATGTGCTCCTTCTCGCACCGACCGGAAAAGCCAAGGTCCAACTCGAGACAAAAGTCGGACTCCCGGCCAAGACCCTCGCCTCTCATCTCATTCCGACCAAGCGGTACGACCCGGACACCGGGCGCTACGTTGTTTGGGGCGATCAACAGCCCCGTGGCAACTACTCCCTCGTCGTCGTCGATGAGGCCTCCATGCTGACCGAGGAGATGCTTGCTGCGACCCTCGACTCGCTCGCGGGTGCAAAGCGTCTCATCCTTGTCGGCGACCCCAGGCAACTCCCGCCCATCGGGGCGGGGCGCCCGTTCGTCGACCTCGTCAACAAACTGAGACCAGAGTCCTTCGTTGACTGGATTCGGGTGGCACCCGGCTACGTGGAACTCCAAGTCCCCCGTAGGCAGCTGCCTGACGGGAGCCATGGCGCGCGGCATGACCTTGAACTTGCCGCCTGGTACGGCGACAACACCCGTGGCGCAGGCGACGAGTCAATCTGGGCAGAACTCTCAGACAATCCGGACCTGCCCACCGTCAAGTACGTGCCATGGGAAAGCCGATCAGCGGTGGAAGCACTCACCGACGAGTTGGACGGCCATCTCGACCTCGAGAAAGCCGAAGATCAGGTGCGGGCATTTGCAACGTCTTACGGGGCAGTCGTCAGTGGTCGCTACCTGAACTGGCAGGTCGGTGCTGGCAAGCACGCTGAGGCCTGGCAGATCCTGTCGCCAACTCGTTCACGCTCCTTCGGCACGGGCGAGCTCAACCGCCACATCAAGCGAACCTTTCGTGTCAACGACACACGTTGGGCCCAGCGCAACACGCCCAAGGGAAACATCCCGAAGCCAATCGGTCCTGAGCTCATCGTCCGCGGCGACAAGGTGATGCAGACGATCAACCGACATCTCCGTGCCTGGCCGAAACAGGACGCCCTCCATTACGTGGCGAACGGCGAGATCGGGGTGGCGATCGGATACGTCACCCCCGCGACAAAGCGGTCCAAGAACTCACTGCAGCTGAACGTCGAGTTCTCCTCCCAACCGGGATTTCAGTATTCGTACTGGCCATCTGACTCCGACGATTCGCTGCTCGAACTCGCCTGGGCCGTTACGGTTCACAAGTCCCAGGGTTCCGAGTTCGGCACGACGTTCCTTATCTTGCCCGCTCGCGCAAACGTGTCACGCGAACTCATGTACACCGCTCTGACGAGACACAAGGATAGGGTCGTCATCCTCCATGAAGGGACCCTGTCCGATTTGCGTGAGCTCGCTCAGCCATGGCGATCTGAGACCGCACGACGGCTCACGGATCTGTTTTCTCCGCCGCAGCCGATCGCGCTGACCGTCCGAGGCGAGGCACGGCGGTATGACCGCAAGTTGCTACACGTGTCTGCGAACGGGGTACCGATGGCCTCCAAGAACGAGGTAATCATCGCCGGGCTCCTCGATCAGCTTGCCCCGGGACGTTGGCAGTACGAAGAACCATTTACCGGCACCGATGGACGAACCGTGCACCCCGACTTCACCATCGCTGCTCCTGATGGCCGGACGATCTACTGGGAACACGCCGGCATGCTCGATCTGCCGGAATACGCTCGGAAGTGGGAACTAAAGAAGGAGTGGTACGCAGACAATCAAGTCCTGCCTTTCAAAGACGGCGGCGGGGCTAACGGCACCCTGATCTGGACCGATGACCTCAACGGAGCCCATGCGAAGGTTTGGTTGGAGTTCGCTGCTGACGTTCTCGGCGTGACGCCATCCATGCGTGGCGCCGCTAACCTGGGGTCGTCCTCGCCCGTGCGTCGGCCTGCGAAGAAGACGCCCGCCAAGCCGCCGCCAAGAGAGTGACGCTCGCCCCCGCGGCGCAGGGCTAACTGCGGCGTGATCCTCCGGGCGAACGGAACCGGTCGCATCGGCAATGTCCTGATCGGATCCGTTCGCAAGGTCCGTACGCTCGTCGACTCGACTCGACTCGGCTCGGCGGATCGCGGCGACGGCGCAGGCATGGCCGAGGCGCTGACTGTCGGTGGCGCGCGTCGAACTAGGTTCGGTAAAGGGGCTCTTCGCATCTGAGCGTGGGGTCAGGTCCGTAGC
>NZ_JAALDT010000166.1:0-8250 GCF_014144995.1 Dietzia sp. DQ11-71
GGCGGCGCGGCGGAATGCGCCGTGGTGGTCGCCGAGACGGCCCCGGGTTCAGGGGTCGGGCCGGCGGCGGGGACCCGGATGATCACGGACGCCGAATCGTCGCCGTCGCCGACGCCGCCCCTGTCTTCTCCGGTGGCGCGGGCGCCCTTCGGGTCGCGCTCGGCCTCGGAGTCACCGGCGTTCGGGCCCGGATCGGCGACGGTCGACGACAGGACCCAGGTCTGCGGACCGGGAGTTTGCGGGACGGGGTCGGCGGATGTGGTCGGAACTACCGCAGCCGATCGTTCCAGGCCCAGCGGCACCAGGAAGAACAGGCCGAGGAGGAGCGCCACACCCAGGACGGCCCAGCCGAGCCCCGGAGGGGAGGCCGAGCGCGGAGCGTCGTCTCCGGCAGGGCGGCGATCTCTGTGTCTGGACCGCCTGAAGCCGACCATCGTGTCTCCCTCGGCAAGGCACCGCCGCGGATCGGCTCTGTGCGACTGCGGGAGACACTCACCACCCCTTCTCCCAGCAGTAACATCGCCGCGAGTTTGGTAAGCGTTACTTCACGCTCTGGGATGAATCGGCCTACGAACTGGGAGGCCGAAAGTGACCGCCGGTCCAGACGGCTCGCCCGGCTGCCACCGGGGGGCGCTGTTGATCGTGAGCTCAGCCGATCGTGAACTCAGCCGATCGCGGCGAGCAGGTCGGCGCAGGCCTTCTCGCAGCGGCGGCAGGCCTGGGCGCAGTGCTTGCA
The DNA here is from genome assembly GCF_014144995.1 of Dietzia sp. DQ11-71. Taxonomy (NCBI): domain Bacteria; kingdom Bacillati; phylum Actinomycetota; class Actinomycetes; order Mycobacteriales; family Dietziaceae; genus Dietzia; species Dietzia sp. DQ11-71. The sequence continues at coordinate 737 of NZ_JAALDT010000166.1, forward strand.
GTGCTCGTGCATCTCGGCGTGCTGCTCGCAGTCGTCGGCGCAGGCGGCGCAGGCCGTCCGGCACGCCGTCAGCTGCGCCTTGACGACCTCGAGGTTGCTGCCGGTCCGGCGGCTCAGCAGGGCGGCGGTGGCGGCGCAGACATCCGCGCAGTCGAGGTCGGTGCGGATGCAGTCGCGCAGGTCGGCGACGGACTCCTCGGCGAGGCACGCGTCGGCGCACGACGTGCAGGTGGTGGCGCAGGACGCGGCCGCGTCGATGGCCTCGGCGAGCAGGTCCACGTCGAGGCCGTCGGTCGGATTCGGATGGGACGTGATCATCTCGGAAGTGCTCATGCCCCCACGCTACTGATCCCGCCCGGTGGCGCAAGGTCTGAGATCAAGACGATATAACGACTGGTGGGGGGCTCGGAGGTGTCCTTCAGGGGCGGGGCGCAGGCCGCGCGAGCCCTCGCGCGAACCCGTCGATCAGGTCCGCCACATAGGTGCCGTGCGGGGGACCGACCTCCGGCGGATCGCAGGCCCGCGCCGCGAGTTCGGCGGTGAGCATGACGATGAACTGCCGGACCCGGTGGCGGGCCAGGTCCGGGCCGCACGCCGCCGTCGCGGCCGCGACCAGCATCTCCAGCTGATCCTGCAGTGCGGTGTCCGCGACCGGCCCGTTGTTGACCGTCCGGCCCACCTCCGCGAGTGCTCCCAGCTGGCCGATCACCCGGAGCGTCCAGCGGCCCTCGTCGTCGTCCAACAGGTCCGCCAACGGGGACACCACCGCCCGCACGATCTCGGCGAGGTCGGGCGGCGACGACGCCCACGTGTGCAGATCCGCGCGTCGCTCGGCCTCCATCCGCAGGACGCCGCGGTGCAGCACCTCCGCGAGCAATCCCGCGCGGCCGCCGAAGTGGTAGTTGATCGCGGAGTCGTTGCCCTGGCCGGCATCGGCGACGATGTCGCGGACCCGTGCCGTCCGCCAGCCGTCCGAGGCGAAGCGGCGCAGCCCGGCGAGGTAGAGGGCGTCCCGGGTGGCCGTGGCGCGGGGTGTGGTGGGGCGGGGGGTAGTGGAGCGCGGGGTGGTGGGGCGGGGCACGCGCTCGAGTCTAGAGGGGCCCTTCCCATTGTTTAACAGTCCGTGTTAAATGGCGCCATGATGCAGCAGCCCGCGACGGCCCCCACGTTCAACCCGTTCGACCCCGCGCACCTCGCCGACCCCTACCCGGGCTACCGGCTGCTGCGCGAGACCGATCCGGTGCACCATCACCGCGGCGACGGCACCACCGCCCACCCCGACTTCTGGGCGCTGTCCCGCTACGCCGACGTCGACGCCGCCGTGTGCGATCCCGGGACGTTCTCCTCCGCCAGCGGGCTGACCTTCTACCGCGACGAGATCGAGAAGCTGGGGCTGGCCCCGACCATCGTCATGATGGACCCGCCCGAGCACTCCGGGAAGCGGCGGCTGCTGGCCAAGGCGTTCTCCCCGAAGCGCGTCGCCGCCACCGAGCCGCGGATCCGCGACTTCGTCCGTGGGCGGCTGGCGGAGATGGCCGAGAGGTACGACGACGACGAGGTGGTCGATCTCCACCGCGACTTCAGTGCGCAGATCCCGACATTCGTGCTGGCCCACCTGTTCGACCTGCCGACAGCGGACCGCCCGCTGTTCGGCCCGTGGGTCAGTGCGCTGACGACCCTGCAGGAGGAGGGATTCCGCCCGGCCGGCCTCGAGGGCGGGGCGGTGGACGCGGTGGCGGAGATGTTCGCCTACTTCGGTGAACTCATCGCCGAGCGGAGGGCCCACCCGGGTGACGATCTCATCTCCGCTCTGGCTCAGGCCGAGATCGAGGGCGAGCGGCTGGACGACTGGGACATCCTCGGCTTCTGCTTCGTCATCGTCGCCGGCGGCAACGACACCACCGGCAACCTCATCTCGCACACCGTCGCGCTGCTCGGCTCCCATCCGCGGCAGCGGGAGATGCTTGCGGCCGACCCCGGGCTGATCCCCGGCGCGCTCTCGGAGTGCCTGCGCTTCGAGTCGAGCGTGCAGGCGCTCGCGCGAACGACCACCCGCGAGGTGACCGTCGGCGGGACGACGATCCCGGCGGGGGAGAAGGTGATGATGCTCTACGGCTCGGCCAACCGCGACGAGCGCGAGTTCGGTCCCACCGCCGGGCAGCTCGACATCACGCGCGAGATCAGCGGGCACCTCGGGTTCGCCCGCGGCCCACACTTCTGCATCGGCTCGCACTTCGCGCGGCTCCAGGCACGCATCGCGGTGGAGGAGCTCTACGCCGCGCACCCGACGGTCGGGGTCGACCGGGACTCGGCGGTTCGGGCGCTCTCGCCGTTCACCCGGGGGTTCGTCTCGCTCCCCGCGACGGGCCTGGCCTGACCTGCGACCGGGCATCAGTCGTGGTCGGGGCGCCTCCGATTGCGCTTGATCTCGGCCCGGCGGCGTTCATGCCGGACACGTCGCCGCTGCGAACCGCGGGTGGGTCGGGTCGCACGCCTGGCGGCCGGCGGCGCCACCGCTTCGCGCAACAGCTCCTCGAGGCGCCGGCGTGCCGTCGCCCGGTTGCGCCGCTGCGACCTGTTCTCCTCGACGCTGACGGTGAGGACCGTGCCGGACAGTTTCGGGGCGAGGGTGCGCAGGGCCCGTTCGCGCTGGACCTCGTCCAACGCCGTCGTGGTGCCCAGGTCGATGCTCAGCTGCACGCGCGAATCGGCGGTATTGACGTGCTGGCCGCCGGGGCCCGACGACCTCGAGAAGCGCTCGACCAGGTCTCCCGCCGGCACTGTGAGGCCACGGGGCGCGCCGGGCCCCGGAGTCACGCGCAGGCCGTCCATGGAGCCAGTATCCCGCACCGACGAGCGCGGCCGGGAACCCGACAGCAGTCCGGACGTCAGTCGAGCTGCTCCTGCGGCAACTCGGCATCCGTGCCCGCCGCCCGGCGCTCGTCGACCAGACGGGGCTCGACCCGCTTTGAGGGATGGAACCCGGCCTTGTCCGCGTAGAAGGCACGGATCCTGTCCATGTCCGCGGCCACGTCGCCGGTCAGATCGATCGTCGGGCCGAGCCCGGTCGTCATGGTGCTGCGATCGACGTAGCCCAGCGTCACCGGCATGCCGGTTTCGCGGGCGATCCGGTAGAAACCCGACTTCCAGTGCGTGTGCCCGCCGCGGGTGCCGTCCGGGGCGACGACCAGGCCGAACGTCTCGCCCGCGTGGACCTGCCCGACCACGTCCTCGACGACCCGGGCGGGGTTCGCCCGATCGACCGGAACCCCACCGAGCGCCCGCATGATCGGCCGGCGCCACCCGGTGAAGAGGCTGGCCTTGCCGAGCCAGTGCATGTCGATGCCCAGTCGCCAGGCGATACCGAGCATGAACACGAAATCCCAGTTGGACGTGTGCGGTGCGCCCAAGAGCACCGTGGGTCGATCCGGAGCCGGTCGGGTCGACAACTCCCAACGGCTGAAGAACCAGAAGGCGCGGGAGACGAGGCGGCGGATCACCCCGTCACCCTAGGCCACCGCCGGGTGCGGCGGAGGGGGTCGAGGCCGGACGGGAAATCAACACACAATCGACGCAGTTACACTGCGAATATAACGATATAGTCATCTTTACGACGGCATCGTCGATCCAGACGAGTGTCGTGACACCTACTCCTGAGGAACCGCTATGGGTGCTCCGCAACCCGCTCCGTCCCACTCCGATCCGAACCCCGGCTCGACGGCCACGCCCAGATCCGGGCAGGGGGCCCGTCCACTCAACTGGATCATGCTCGTTGCCGGCGTGCTGCTCACGGCGCTGGGCCTGACGCTGAGCGCTGCGGGCATCTTTCTCGCCGTCGCCGAGGCCTCGCAGCGGGACGGGCGGTACGCGTACACCCAGACCGAGCAGTTCCGCTCGGTCGGCAACGCGATCATCACGGCCCCGTTCACCCTCAACCTGGACGAGGACCAGGCTGCCTCCTCGGGTGCGTTCGATCTCGAGGACCTGATCAGCGTCCGGGTCCGCGCCACCCCCGTCGTCCCGGGACAACGGGTGTTCCTCGGCATGGCGCCCGCCGATGCCGTCGACGAGTATCTCCGGGATGTGCCCCACGCCGTGTTCGGCACCGACCCGTGGGCCGACGGCTACGGCATGGACGCGACGGACTGGTCGACCCGCTCGGATGAGAACGGCGATGTCGACGAGGTCCCCGGGACGCGGGTGCCGGGCCCTCCCGCCGACGAGCGGTTCTGGGAGCGTTCCGTCACCGGCTCCACCCAGCAGACCCTCAATGTGGACCTCCGGTCCGGGAACTGGGCGATCGTCGTGATGAACAGCGACGGCAGCCGCCCGGTGTGGGTGGACGTGCAGGCGGGGGCCCACACCGAATTGTTCGGATTCGCGAACCCGGCCACGCTGATCGCCGGGATCGTCGGTCTGGTGCTGGGGATCCCGCTGATCCTGCTCGGCGCCGCCGGGCTGGGGCGCGACGTCGAACGCCGAACCGCGGGCGTCCCGGGCGCTGATGTCACGGGCCGGTTGACCGGCCCCGATCCGCTGCGGCTGACCGGCCATCTGGATCCGGGCGTCTCCCGCGCACTGTGGCTGATCAAGTGGGCGCTGGCCATTCCGCACTACATCGTGCTGGCGGTCCTGGGCTTCGCCGCGGTCGTGGTCACGGTGGCCGCGGGCCTGGCGATCCTGTTCACCGGCCGCTACCCGCGCTCGTGGTTCTCCTTCATCGTGGGCGCGATGCGGTGGCACTGGCGGGTCGGCTTCTACGCCTACGCCGCCCTGGGCACCGACCGGTACCCGCCCTTCGCGCTGGGCCGGGCGGACTACCCCGCCGATCTGGACGTCGTCTACCCCGAACGTCTGTCGCGGGGTCTCGTGCTGGTCAAGTGGTGGCTACTGGTGATCCCGCACCTGCTGATCGTCGGCATCATCACCGGCAGTGGCGCGGCGGCGGTCGACGCCTCGACCGACAACGACGGCATCAGCGTCGGCTTCACCCTGCTGGGACTCCTGGTGCTGATCGCCGCGATCGGCCTGCTGTTCACCGGGCGCTACCTGCCGGGCCTGTTCGCACTGAACGTCGGCCTCAACCGCTGGGTCTACCGGGTCGCGTCGTACGTTCTGCTGCTGCGCGACGAGTACCCGCCGTTCCGCCTCGACCAGGGGCCGACCGAACCGGCACCCGCCGCCGAGCACGCCACACCCGCCGAGTACGCCACACCCGACGGGCCTGCCGACCGCTGAGGGGCCGGGCGGGGGCCTCAGCGGTCGCCGGTGATGACGCGGGCCAGCAGATCCGCCAGCCGCTCGTCGATGCCCTCGCGATCGGCCTCGGGGATGTCCAGCGCGTCGAGCAGCGCGCCCCGGAGCACCGGCCAGGCGTACACGGCGGTGAAGACCAGCAGCAGCTCGACGTCGCCGGCGGGCGGGGGAGAGGTCATCCGCCGCAACGCGGCCGCCGGACGCTGCGACGGGTCGAGCATCGGCGGGAACGCCGCCTCGCGGTCCAGGGCCAGCCACGCGAGCAGCCGGCTGATCTCCGGGTGCGACGAGGCTCCCAGCAGCATCCCGCGCGCGGCCTCACCGGCGTCGTCGAGGTCCTCCAGGCGGGCGGCACCGTAGCGCACCGCATCCTGCATCACCTCGGTGAGCAGCGCGTCCTTGCGCCCGATGTGTCGGTGGATCAGGCCGAGATTGACCTGCGCCGCGTCGGCGATATCGCGCAGCGGGACGTTCGGACCGCGATCGGACAGCAACCTGCGGGCCTCCCGCATGACCGCCGAGCGGACCTCGTCGCGGCCGGTCGGGCGTGTGGGGGACGGGCTGCCCGCGTTGTCGTCGTCGCCACGGCTGCCGTCCCCGTTCGGGGCGCCTGGCGCGCCTCCGACGGCATTCTTCCCGGTTTCCATTCCCGAACTGTACACAATTGACTACAGTCGCTGCTGTGCGCGCGACACGTGCGCCCCGACCCTCTGCGAAAGGCCCGCGATGAGCACTCCCGACCGCCGCGACGACATCGACGCCATCAAGTCACTCAAGTACCGCTACCTCCGCTGCGTCGACCTGCGGCTGTGGGACGAGCTCGCCCAGACGCTCGCGCCCGACGTCACCGCGTCCTACGGTAAGCGCCTGTCCTACACCGGCCGCGACGAGGTGGTCACCGGACTACAGGGGCAGATGACGAACGACGTCATCACCGAGCATCAGGCCCACCACCCGGAGATCGAGGTCGACGGCGACACCGCCACCGGCCGCTGGTACCTGCAGGACCGGGTGATCGTCCCCGCGTTCGACACGATGATCTTCGGCAGCGCGTTCTACTCCGACACCTACGCGCGCATCGACGGGCGCTGGATGATCACGAAGACCGGCTACAAGCGCACCTACGAGGCGATGATCAACCTCAAGGACGTGCCCAGCTTCCAGCTCAACGACAACCACCTCGCACCGTCGAGCGCCCAGTAGTAGCACCGGGCCCCGGTAGGAGGTCGGACGGACCGTCATGGAGTTGATCTGGGTCGCGGCCGTGTGCGTGGCAGTGGCCTCGGTCATAGGAGGGATGACCGGATTCGGCACGTCGCTCATGGCGACCCCGTTCATGCTCATGGCGGGCATCGGCCTGACCGAGACGGTCGTGGTCAATCTCGTGGTGGCGTTGGTGACGAGGGTGGGTGTCACCTACCAACTCCGCCAGCACATCGAGTGGCGACGCGTCGCCATCCTCGGCGGGGCGAGTCTCCCGGGCGCCTGGCTGGGCGTGCAGACCGTGAGCATGCTGCCCGAAGAGCACCTCAAACCGGCGGCGGGGGTCATCACCATCCTGTGTGGGCTGGCCATGGCACTTCCGACCGCACGAGTGGCGCGCCCGCCGTCGGCCCGGCTCACCGCGGTCACAGGCGTGATCGGCGGCTACTTCTCCACCACCACCTCACTCAACGGGCCGCCCGTGGTGCTGCTGCTCAGCCGCGCCAGGCTGCCCCCACTGAGCTTCATCGCCGACCTCGCCGGTTACTTCGTCGTCACCAGCATCGTGTCCCTGGCGCTGTTGTGGGCGGGCACGGACGTCGACCTGCGGGAACTGACGCCCATGCTCGCGGCCTGCGTCGTCGTCGGAGTGGCGTTCAACCAGCTCGGCATCGCGATCGCCACACGCCTGCCGACCCACGTGTTCCGCTCGTCGGTGATCGCCCTCGTGGTGGTCGCCGGCCTCGTCACCATCATCACGGCGTGATCGCCGCCCACCGAGATCCCGATCAACCACGGAGGACCCCATGACCGAGAACACCCAGAACACGCCCGGGGCGGGCACCGACCAGCCGGGCGCGGCCGCACGGCCCGGCGCCGACCGCGACAACCGCCTGGCCGGCAAGGTCGCGATCGTCACGGGCGGAGGACAGGGCGTCGGCCGCGGCATCTCGCTCGGCCTCGCCGAATCCGGCGCGGCGGTCCTGCTGGTCGGTCGCAGGATGCACAAGCTCGAACGCGTCGCCGAGGAGATCCGCTCCGCCGGCGGCACCGCC
>NZ_JAALDT010000167.1:0-2150 GCF_014144995.1 Dietzia sp. DQ11-71
TGGTCGCGGCGGCCCGGAGTCCGTCGATGACCGGCATCGGTGCCGCTCCCGGCGGGACGACCCCGGATCCGGCGAGTCGACCGTGGCGCACCACCGCGACCGCCCACGTCCGGCGCGGCGCCGGCTGTGCGAGAACGATCTCGGGCAGCGATGCCGTTGCGGCGAGTTCCTGCCGTCGGGAGAGGACCCGCACGAGGGCTGCGGTCCTGTCGCGGAGCCTGGCCGCGCGTTCGAACGCGCCCTCGGCCGCGAGTACCTCCACGCGGTCGACCAGATCCCGCAGGGGACCGGAGTCCCGTCCCTCCGCCAGCGCCGCCCAGCGATCGGATCCCGGGGCGGTGCCGAACACGCCGAGGAGGTCCTCCCAGGCGGCCCGGGCGTCCTCGGCGCGCCGGAAGGGCCCGATGGCGGCGGGGTCGTCCGGGGTTCGCACGACCTTCGGGCGGGTGGCGCGGCCGGTGGGGGGCGTGAGCCACCAGCCGCGGCGAGGGCTCCGCGACCGGGTGTTGAACGGGGGTTGAAGCGAGTCGATGAGCTGTTCCTCGACGGTCCACGCCTCGAGGAGGTGGGCGCACGCGACCGAGTCGATCGAGTCGGCCAGCCCGACCATGGTGCGCATCCGTCCGCGCGTGTCACCGCCGGAGTAGTAGGACCGGGCCCGTCTGCGGACCGCGCCGGACGAGCCGACGTACAGGGCGCCACCGGCGTCGTCCCGGAACACGTAGACACCGGGCCCCTCGGTCAATGACCCGGTCATGGCGGCCCGCCGCCTCACCTCCGGGGAGAGGCGACCGTCGTAGGCCCGTAACTCCGACAGGGTCGAGACCCCGCAGTCGCCGACCCGCGAGATCAGTGCGTGGAGCACGTCGACCGTGGCGCGGGCGTCCTGCAGGGCCCGGTGATTGGGCTCCACGGTGGCCCCCAGGTGCGCGGCGAGGACTCCCAACCGGTGGCCTCGTGTCTCCCCGCGGTGCAGCACCCGCCTCGCGAGAGCCAGGGTGCAGAGCGACGGGGGATCGGGCCACGGGTGCCCGGTCGACGCGGCGGCGGCCCGCAGGAACCCCAGGTCGAACCGCGCGTTGTGGGCGACGAGGACGGCCCCGCGGGAGAATTCGAGAAACGTCGACATCACCTCGCCGAGACTCGGGGCACCGACGAGGTCGTCCGGAGCTATCCCGGTCAGTCTGCTGATGTGGCCGGGCAGGGCACCGTCGATCGAGACGAACGTCGACAGCTCCGCCTGCACCTCGCCGCCTCGGACGCGTACCGCGCCGATCTCGGTGATCTCGTCGCTTCCGGTCCGGGTGCCCGTCGTCTCCAGGTCGACCACGACGAACGTGACGTCGGACAGCAGAGGCTCGAGATCGTCGAAAGCTGCCTGCACCCCGGTCGAGACGGGGGAGGGGGATCGGGGCATGCCGGAGACGGTAGCCCCGCCCTCCGACACGGCCGGCCCCGCCGTGGTTGTCGGACCTTGTCCCTAGGGTGCCCCGCAGTACGACCACCCCGGGCCCGGATCGCGGCTCGATAACGAACGGGCAACACGCCCAGGACGAAGTGTGAGGTAGATCATGTTCACGATGGACTGCGTGCGGTGTCCCGCAGGACCCGCCGCATGTGACGGGTGCATCATCGCCGTTCTCGACGCCGGAAAACCGCAGGTGGACGAGCTTGCTCCGGAGTCGTGCGGCTATGTTCTGGACCCGGAGGTCCGCGAGGCGATCGACGTCCTGCGCGAGGTCGGAATGGTCTCCACGGTCGAGATTCTGGGGGCTGACGTCGCCGCGTGAGCGATGAACTGGACTTCGACGAGACGGTTTCGTAACCTTTTCGAGACCTCGGAAGTCATCGCCCGCCTGCCGGCGGGGAGCCGGGGTCACACCTAAGCGCCGAAGGGCGCACCGGGGAACCAAGATCCACTGGGGTGAATCGCACGAGGGCCTAAAGGTCTGAAGCGTAGGACAGACTTCCGTGTCCGAACCCGTCAGCTAACCCGGTCGGTGCCGCAGGAAGAAAGAGGAACAGTCTTCGTGGGAGCCCACAGCATCAAGACCAGCTCGACCGGCCGCCGTGTCGCCGCCGCCGCCGGCCTGCTCGCAGCCGGAGCCGCTGTCGCCGGTTCCGGAACCGCCGCCGCCGCACCCGTCACC
>NZ_JAALDT010000168.1:0-13047 GCF_014144995.1 Dietzia sp. DQ11-71
CGGCGGCGGTGCCCCCGGCCGACGAGCCCGCGGCGCAGGAGTCGGAGAAGCCGGCCGCCGCGGAGGTCCAGCCGACCGAGAAGGCACCCGCCGAGAAGATCGAAGCGGCGCCGGTGCCGGCGGGTCCCACCCCACCGGCCAAGACGGTGAAGTTCGTCGAGAAGTTCCTGTCCCGGCACGGCGGCGCGGCGGACGTCGTCCTCCAGCCCGTGGGCCGCTGCGGGGTCCGCGTCACCCTGGTCGGCGCCGACGGCGTGCTGGGGGACACGATGGTCGACAGCCTGTCGCAGGCCGAGGCGGTCCGCGACGGGATCTCCGGCCTCACCGGATCGGACTGGACGCGCGAGCTGGTCTCGCGTACCGATGTCCCCGCCGGACACTGGAAGCGCATGGCCGGATCGGGCTCCCTGGTCTGACCTCCCGCGCGACAACGGCGGCCCCGCCGATCGGCGGGGTCGCCGTTGCTTCTTCGGTCGGCCTGGTGCGCGCCCCGAAGGGACCGGAGAGGACGCGCACCGGGCCGTAACCCGTACAGAGGCGACGCGTACCCCGCGACCCTACTCGGGTCGGCGACCCTGTCAGGCCGGCACGCGGTCCCGGATGACGCCCGCCGCCCACAGGGCGCCGGTGACGGCGGTGATCGCACCCGCCAGGGTCACGTGCGCCACGACCAGCAGCTCGGGCACCCCGAGTTGGTACTGGGTGATCCCGATGACCGCCTGCGCCGCGATGAGTCCGATGAGGATCGCGCTCCGACGGATCGCGGGGCCCTCCGTCCGCAGCGCGACGAGCCCGGCCAGCAACCCGATGAGCAGGCAGACGTAACCCACCATGAGTTCGGCGTGGAAGTGGACGAGCCACTGGATGGGCAACTGGAGTCGATCCGCCGCGGTGATGCGCGCGTCGCCGGCATGGGGTCCGGCCCCTGTCACCATCGTCCCGGTGGTGAGGACCCCGGTGAGCAGGACGGCCGACAGCACGGTCAGCCACGTCATGGGCTTGGGCATGACCCGTCGGGGCGGCGCGGTGTCGGCCTCGCCGATGCGGACGAAGAGGACGGCGGCGAGCCAGGCGAGGATCATCGAGGGCAGCAGGTGCAGCGCGACGGTCCACCAGACGAGGCCGGCCAGGACGGTGATCCCGCCGATCACGGCCTGGGCGAGGATGCCCGCCGGCATGGCCCAGGCGAGTGCCTTGAGGCCGCGGCGGCGCCCGGCGCGGTACACGGCGAGGAGCAGCGCCACGGCGACCGCCGCGAGGACGAAGGTGAGCAGGCGGTTGCCGAACTCGACCGCCTGGTGCAGCGCCGGTGCGGCGCCGGGGACGGGCACGAAACTGGCCTCGTTGCACTGCGGCCAGGTCTCGCAACCCAGACCGGAGTCGGTCACGCGCACGGTGACGCCGGTGGTCATGATGCCGATCTGGGCGATGACGTTGGCGAGCGCGACGCCCTTCTGGACCCGGATCGACGGAACGGGCAGGCGGGACAACGGTCCGGTCGATCGCCCGGGGTCGCTCGCGGCCGGGGTTCCGGAGGTCGGGGCGTGCGATGTCGAGGTCACGGCCCCGATTCTAGGCCGCGGCGCGCCGGGGTCTGCTATCAGGTGAACGAGAAGTGACGCACGGCAAATCCGCCACACACGGCCGTCCAGAGGACCAGGGACAGCGCGGCCAGGGCGGGGACGCCGCCGGCGAGCGCCGTGCCCAGCGCGGAGGTGAGCGCGTAGGAGGGGACGACGACGAGGAGGTCGGCCACCGCGGAGGGGAGGTCGACCACCCCGATCGCGAGTCCGGCGCCCCCGATGAGGACGAACCAGATGAGGTTGGCCAGGGCCAGGACGATCTCCGCACGCAGGGTGCCCCCGAGTAGGAGCCCCATGGCGGAGAACGCCACCGATCCCAGGGCGATCACGAGCGCCCCCAGCGCCAGCCCCGGGAGTTCGGGCCGCCATCCCAGCAGCGCCGCGATGACGCCGAGGACGACCGCCTGGCCGGCCACCAGCACGAGCGTCGCGAGGATCTTGCCGAGGATGATGACCGCCGGCGGCAGGGGGGTGCCCCCGAGACGTTTGAGGGCGCCGTACCGGCGGTCGAAGCCCACGGCGATCGCCTGGCCGGTGAAGGCTGTCCCCATGACCGAGATGGTCAGTACCGCGGTGATCGCGTGATCGACCCGCGGATCCGGTACCGCACCGAAGTCGATCGCGGTGAGGCCGAAGAGGATGGCGACGGGGATGACCAGGGCCACGAGGAGCTGTTCACCGTTGCGCAGGAACAGGGCCAGCTCCATACGGGTCTGGGCGGCGGTCATCCGGGCCGGGGACGCCGGCGCCGACGGGCGGGCGAAGGTGCCGGGGGCGAAGCGGTTGCCGCCGGTCTGGGTGTGGGTCATCGCAGTTCCCGTCCGGTCAGGTCGAGGAAGACCTCCTCGAGACTCCTGGTGCGGGTGGCCAGGGAGGTGAGTTGGACGCCGGCACGCTCGAGGGCTGCACACATGGCGGTCATGAGTTCGGGGGAGACCGGGCCGTGGACCTCGAGGACGCCGGCGGCGGTCCCCGCCGCGACCGTGTGCTCCCCACCGAGGACGCCGGCGAGCAGCGACGGGGACACCTCGCCGTCGACGACGAGGGTGACGCCCTCCGCGGTCCCGGCGCGTTCGAGTTCGGCGGGCGTCCCGGAGGCGACGCGTCGGCCGTGGTCGACGATCACGACCTCGTCGGCGAGCGAGGCCGCCTCGTCCATGAGGTGGGTGGTGAGCAGCACCGCGGCGCCGTCGCGACGCAGCGCGTGTACGAGGTCCCACACGGCCCGGCGCGACTGGGCGTCGAGACCGGCGGTCGGCTCGTCGAGGAAGACCAGCTCCGGCCGGCCGATGACCGCGATCGCCAGGGACAGCCGCTGCTGTTGGCCGCCGGACAGGCGCCGGTACGGGGTCCGGACGTGCTCGGTGAGTCCGAGTTCGCCCAGCAACCAGTCCGGATCGAGGGGATCGGCGTAGTAGGACGCCACCAGCCGGAGCATCTCGCCCACCCTGGCGGCGGGGTAGGAGCCGCCACCCTGGAGCATCATCCCGATGCGGCTGCGGACCCGCTGACGATCGATGACCGGGTCCAGGCCCAGCACCCGCACGGTGCCCGCGTCGGGACGGGCGAATCCCTCGCAGATCTCGACCGTGGTGGTCTTGCCCGCCCCGTTGGGCCCCAGAAGTGCCATGACCTGCCCGCGCTCGAGTCGCAGGTCCAGGCCGGCGACGGCGGTGGTCGCCCCGAACCTCTTGACGAGCCCCTCGACGTGCAGCGCGGGCGTATCCGTCGGAGAGGTCACGGGATCCGAGTGTAGGCCGGTCCGGCTAGCGGAAGCGCAACAGCCCCGGCCACCGGAACAGTGCGACGAGCAGGACGGCGACCACCGCCACGGTCGCCGCCCAGGCCTGGACGGTCACGAACGGGGGCAGTCCCGCACCCGGCGGGAGGGTGAAGCAGGCCAGCACCGCGCTCACGGCCACCACCGGGAGGCGGAATTCCACCCGTGAGGCCCACGCGGCCAACGGGACCAGCGCCCACAGGACGTACCAGGGCTGCACGACGGGGAAACACAGGACGATCGCGGCCATGGACACCCCCAGCCCACCGACCGGGTTGATCCGACCCGCCTGGACCGCGAACAGCATGCGGACGGTGAACGCGCCGGCCACGACCAGGGCGACGGTCTGCACCATGACGAGGATCTGTTCGGTGTGGTCCCCGAGCCCGAGATACTGCCCGATCCCGCCGACGATCACACCGAGCGCGGTGGGCGGGGAGAGCCAGCTGCGCAGCGAGGTGGCCGCCCCGAGTTTGGTGATCCAGCCGAGGCCGGACGAGGTGACGATCATCGCCACCCCGGTGGTCACCCCGCTCACCGCCACCATGACCGACGCCGCGCGCAGGGTGGCGGACCAGCTCGCACCCCACCGGCGCGCCAGGGCCATGCCGATGAACCCCAACGCCACCACCGTGGGGAGTTTGACCAGGGCCGATCCGGTGACCAGGACGGTGCCCAAGATGAACAGCGAGGTGGTGCGCCACCCGGATCCGGGGGCGTCCACTGCGCGCAGCGCCAGCACCAGCCCGACCGCCAGCAGGCCCATCATCAGCGCCTCGGAGTGGATGCCGGAGACGAGGTGGAACAGGACCAGGGGGTTGGCCACGGCCAGCCAGAGGGCGGCGACGTCGGACACGCCGCAGTACTCGGCGAGCCGTGGGACGGCCCAGCCCAGCATGAGGATCCCGATCACGGCCACGACCCGGTGCAGGATGGTCCCGGCCACCACGTCGTCGCCGGTGAGCCCGTGGATGACCTTCTGCACCCCCAGGAACAACGGTCCGTACTGGTTGGGCGTATCACGCCAGATGTCCGGGACGTTGATGGTGAGCGCGTGGGAGGTCCCCAGTGCCGGGACCGGACCGAGTTCGTAGGGATCGTCGAGCTCGTTGCCGATCGCCCCCTGGGCCAGGTAGCTGTAGACGTCCCGGCTGAACATCGGCGGCGCCAGCGCGAGGGGGAGCGCCCATGACGCGATCACCCGGTCGAGCGTCGCGCGGTCGATCCGACCACTGATCCGACCCCGCCGATCCCGCCCGAGCACGTACGGGGCGAGCAGCAGCCAACACAGGGTCACCGTGACCATCCCCGCCATGACGACCGTCATCGAGGACTGCTGCAGGCGCAGCCACAGGCCGAACAGTCGCTCGCCGGCGATCGGGTTCTGCAGGACGGGCAACGCGCCGGCCCCGAGCGCCCCGATCGCCATCGCCACGGCGGCGGTGGTGCCGATCAGACGGATGCGGCGCAGGCGGGCCATCTCCGCGGACAACGGGGACCCGGTGGACAGCTCCTGCGCGTGGAGGCGAGAGGTGACCGACCCGGCACCACGCCTGGGGTAATCGCGTGCCACAGTCCCGACCCTTCCTCCACCGCCGCTGTCGTCGCACACCTCACCCCGGCGGCGCGCCCGGGGGTGGGGGGAATATTTCCGAAACAGAAGTGTTGCGTAATATCAGTAGGTGCGTCCCGACCGGGCGCACCGAGCATAACCGGAAGGGAGTGGCGTATGAGCGTGCAGCACGTGTTCGAGAGCAGCACGCGGCCCGACACCCGCTCGTCGATCCGGGAACTCCTGTTGGAGCGCGGAGCACTCACCGCCGTCGAGATCGGACACGAACTGGGGCTCACCGCCGCCGGTGTCCGGCGACACCTGGACCATCTGGTCGAGGCCGGCGAGGTGGAGGCCGTCCGTTCGCGGCCGGCGGGAACCCGCGGTCGCCCGGCCAAGGCGTTCCAGATGACGGTCTCCGGCCGCAGCACCGCCCGCCACGGGTACGACCACCTGGCGGTCGAGGCCCTGACCGCCCTGCGTCGTATCGGTGGCACGGCCGCGGTCACGGAGTTCGCCCGCGAGCGGGTGCGCTCGGTGATCGGTCACGTCCGTCCGGCCGAGGGCCCGCACGACGTCGAGCGCGCCGCCACGGACATCGCCACCGCGCTGTCCGGTGCCGGCTACGCGTCCTCCGTAGAGGAGGCGGGCACCGGCCTGCAGATCTGCCAGCACCACTGCCCGGTGTGGAACGTCGCCTCCCGGTTCCCCGAACTGTGCGCTGCCGAGCAGGAGGTGGTGTCCGAGATAGTGGGCACCCACGTCCAGCGGCTCGCCACCATCGCGGGCGGAAACTGCGCCTGCACCACCAACATCCCGACCGGGACCGTGACCGTGAGTGACCTCGCGGCCACGATCCCTGCACCGGCCGACGCGTCCGCGTCGGCACCGACCGCCGAAAGGACAGTGCGATGACCATCACCCCCGATCAGGTGACGGCCGACGTCACGGAGCCGACCACCGATGAGGAACGAATCGCCTCCATCGGCCAGTACAACTACGGCTGGCACGACTCGGACGACGCCGGTGCCACCGCGCAGCGCGGCCTGTCCGAGGCGGTCGTGCGTGACATCTCCGCCAAGAAGAGCGAATCCGACTGGATGCTCTCCAAGCGGCTCAAGGCCCTGAAGATCTTCGACAAGAAGCCGATGCCCACCTGGGGTTCGGATCTGTCCGGTATCGACTTCGACAACATCAAGTACTTCGTCCGTTCCACGGAGAAGCAGGCCACCAGCTGGGAGGACCTGCCCGAGGACATCAAGAACACCTACGACAAGCTCGGCATCCCCGAGGCGGAGAAGCAGCGGCTCGTGGCCGGCGTCGCCGCGCAGTACGAGTCCGAGGTGGTCTACCACCAGATCCGTGAGGACCTGGAGAGCCAGGGTGTCATCTTCATGGACACCGACACGGCGCTCAAGGAGCATCCCGAGTACTTCGAGGAGTACTTCGGCTCGGTCATCCCCTCCGGTGACAACAAGTTCTCCGCCCTCAACACGGCCGTCTGGTCCGGTGGCTCGTTCATCTACGTCCCGCCGGGCGTGCAGGTGGACATCCCGCTGCAGGCGTACTTCCGGATCAACACCGAGAACATGGGCCAGTTCGAGCGGACGCTGATCATCGTCGACGAGGGCGCCTACGTCCACTACGTCGAGGGCTGCACCGCGCCGATCTACAAGTCGGACTCCCTGCACTCCGCGGTCGTCGAGATCGTCGTCAAGAAGGGCGGCCGGTGCCGCTACACGACCATCCAGAACTGGTCGAACAACGTCTACAACCTCGTCACCAAGCGTGCCCGTGCCGAAGAGGGCGCCACCATGGAGTGGATCGACGGCAACATCGGCTCCAAGGTGACGATGAAGTACCCGGCGGTCTGGCTGACCGGTGAGCACGCCAAGGGCGAGGTCCTCTCCGTGGCGTTCGCCGGTGAGGGCCAGCACCAGGACACCGGTTCCAAGATGCTGCACCTGGCGCCCAACACGTCCTCGAACATCGTCTCCAAGTCGGTGGCTCGGGGCGGCGGGCGGTCCGCGTACCGCGGTCTGGTCCAGATCAACGCCGGCGCGAAGGGCTCGAAGTCCAACGTCGAGTGCGACGCGTTGCTGGTCGACAACATCAGCCGGTCCGACACCTACCCCTACATCGACATCCGGGAGGATGACGTCACGCTGGGGCACGAGGCCACGGTCTCCAAGGTGAGCCAGGACCAGCTGTTCTACCTCATGAGCCGCGGCCTGGCCGAGGACGAGGCGATGGCCATGATCGTGCGTGGTTTCGTCGAGCCGATCGCCAAGGAACTCCCGATGGAGTACGCGCTCGAGCTCAACCGCCTGATCGAACTGCAGATGGAAGGATCGGTGGGCTGACCACCATGACCGACACCACCGCACCCGAGACCGGGTCCACCCCGGCACCCCTGACGGACCGCTACGGCGTCCCCGTCGACGCCACCAAGGGCGACCAGTTCTCGTCGTTCGACGTGGGCGCCTTCGAGGTACCCAGCCACAAGGACGAGATCTGGCGGTTCACCCCGCTGCGTCGTCTGCGCGGTATCCACGACGGCTCCAACATCACCGCGACCGGTCGCCTGCTGGCGTCCGTCGCCGAGCACGACGGTCTGACCGTCGAGACGGTCGCCATGGACGACAAGCGCGTCGGCGAGGCCGGGGCACCCCGCGACCGCGTCGCCGCACAGGCGTTCAGTTCCGCCTCCGAGGCCACCGTCATCACGGTCGCCAAGGAGACCGTGATCGACGAGCCCGTCTACGTGACCGTCGACGGCCCGGGCGAGGGCGAACTGGCCTACGGCCACACCCAGGTCCGCCTCGAGGCGTTCGCCAACGCCACGTTCGTCGTGGACCAGCGTGGCGGCGGAACGATCGCCGAGAACGTCGAGTTCATCGTCGGCGACTCCGCCCACCTCGAGATCGTGCTCATCCAGGACTGGGACGACGATGCCCTGCACCTCGCGGGTCACCACCTACAGGTCGGCCGCGACGCGACACTGACCTACACGACGGTGACGTTCGGTGGCGAGCTCGTGCGCGTCTCCCCGTTCGCACGGTTCACCGCCCCCGGCGGCACGGTCACCCTCAACGGCCTGTACTACGCCGACGACGGGCAGCACCTCGAGCACCGTCTTCTCGTGGACCACTCGGAGCCCAACTGCACCTCGCGGATCCTCTACAAGGGTGCGCTGCAGGGCGACGCCAAGTCGAGCCTGCCGGACGCACACACCGTGTGGATCGGTGACGTGCTGATCCGCGCCCAGGCCGTGGGCACCGACACGTATGAGATGAACCGCAACCTTGTACTCACCGACGGTGCCCGCGCCGACTCGGTCCCGAACCTGGAGATCGAGACCGGCGAGATCGCCGGTGCGGGCCACGCCAGCGCCGTGGGACGGTTCGACGAGGAGCAGTTGTTCTACCTCATGTCCCGGGGCATTCCCGAGGACGTCGCACGACGACTCGTGATCCGCGGGTTCTTCGGCGAGGTGATCAACCGCATCGGCGTTCCGGAGGTGCGCGAGCGGATCACCGAGGCCGTCGAGTTGGAGCTGGAGTCCTCCGGCATCTGACGAGCCCCGCCAGTACATCCCCCACGACTTCTCACACAGATTGCGAGCACTACCCATGACCACTCTCGAGATCAAGGGCCTCACGGCCCGCGTCGCCGCGACCGAGGACTCTCCCGAGACCGTCGAGATCCTCAAGGGGGTCGACCTGACCATCGAGTCGGGCCAGACCCACGCCATCATGGGGCCGAACGGCTCCGGCAAGTCCACCCTCGCCTACGTCATCGCCGGCCACCCCAAGTACGAGGTCACCGGCGGCACCGTGACGCTCGACGGCGAGGACGTCCTGTCGATGGAGGTCGACGAGCGGGCCCGCGCCGGCCTGTTCCTGGCCATGCAGTACCCGACCGAGATCCCCGGGGTCTCCACCGCGAACTTCCTGCGCTCCGCGGCCACCGCCGTCCGCGGTGAGGCCCCCAAGCTCCGCCACTGGGTGAAGGAGGTCAAGGAGGCCATGTCCGACCTCGACTTCGACCCGGCGTTCTCCGAGCGCAGCGTCAACGAGGGATTCTCCGGCGGCGAGAAGAAGCGTCACGAGATCCTGCAGCTGGATCTGCTCAAGCCGAAGATCGCCGTGCTCGACGAGACCGACTCCGGCCTCGACGTGGACGCGCTTCGCGTGGTCTCCGAGGGTGTCAACCGCTACAAGGCGGAGGAGAACGGCGGCATCCTGCTCATCACGCACTACACCCGCATCCTGAAGTACATCACCCCCGACAAGGTCCACGTGTTCGTCGACGGCCGCGTCGCCGCCTCCGGTGGCGCAGAACTGGCCGACGAGCTCGAGGCGAACGGGTACGAGAAGTACCTGACGCCGGCGAACGCCTGACCGGACAGCTGGGAGAACATGACCTCGACCCTCGATCTCACCGCCGTGCGCTCGGATTTCCCGATCCTGCAGCGCACGGTCCGTGACGGAAAGCCCCTGGTCTACCTCGACTCCGGGGCGACCTCGCAGCGCCCGATGCAGGTGTTGGACGCGGAGCGGGACTTCCTGCTGCACTCCAACGCGGCGGTCCACCGCGGTGCGCACCAACTCGCCGAGGAGGCGACGGACGCCTACGAGGGCGCCCGTGCCGACATCGCGCGGTTCGTGGGTGCCGACGTCGACGAGCTGGTCTTCACCAAGAACGCCACCGAGGCGCTCAACCTCGTGGCCTTCGCCCTTGGTGACCAGCGCTTCGGCGAGTACGCGGTGGGCCCCGGGGACGAGGTCGTCATCAGCGAGCTCGAGCACCACGCGAACCTCGTGCCGTGGCAGGAGCTATGCCGACGCACCGGCGCCACGCTGCGTTGGTACGGCATGACCGACGACGGTCGGATCGACCTCGACTCGCTCGAGCTCACCGACGCCGTCAAGGTCGTCGCACTGACCCACCAGTCCAACGTCACCGGCGCGGTGACGGACGTCGCCCGCGTGGTGGAGTCCGCCCGGGCCGTCGGCGCGCTCGTCGTGCTGGACGCCTGCCAGTCGGTACCGCACATGGCGGTGGACTTCCACGCCCTCGGCGTCGACTTCGCGGCGTTCTCCGGCCATAAGATGCTCGGGCCCACCGGCATCGGCGTCCTCTACGGCCGGCGCGAGTTGCTGCGGGCCATGCCCCCGGTCCTCACCGGCGGGTCGATGATCTCCACCGTCACCATGGAGGAGACGACCTACGCCGACCCGCCCCAGCGATTCGAGGCCGGGGTGCCCATGGTGTCCCAGGCGGTCGGGCTCGCCGCGGCGGTGCGCTACCTCGAGCGGGTCGGGATGGAGACCATCGCCCGCCACGAGGAGTCCCTCACCGTGGCCGCGCTCGACGCCCTCGGCCAGATCCCGGGGATCCGGATCGTCGGCCCGACGGACATGGTCTCGCGCGGCGGCGCCGTCTCCTTCGTCGTGGACGGCATCCACGCCCACGACGTGAGCCAGGTGCTCGACGACGACGGTGTGGCCGTCAGAGTGGGGCACCACTGCGCGTGGCCGCTGCACCGGCGTCTCGGCGTGCAGTCCACCGTGCGGGCCTCGTTCGCGCTGTACAACACCCTCGACGAGGTCGAGGCTCTCGCGAGGTCCCTGCGCCGGGCCCAGCAGTTCTTCGGAGTGGAAGGGGCACTCACGTGAAACTCGAGCAGATGTACCAGGAGGTCATCCTCGACCACTACCGCCGTCCGCAGCACAGCGGACTGCGGGAGCCCTTCGGCGCCGAGGTGCACCACGTCAATCCCACCTGTGGCGACGAGCTGACACTGCGGTTGCGGTTGTCCGACGATCTCGCCACCGTGGAGGACGTGTCCTACGACGCGCAGGGATGTTCCATCAGCCAGGCCTCGACCTCGATGATGGCCGAGTTGCTGGTCGGCCGTCCCGTGGCGGAGTCGCTGGAGGTGGTCGACGCCTTCCAGGCGATGATCTCCTCCCGCGGACAGGACGAGGGCGACGAGGAGATCCTCGACGATGCCGTGGCGCTGGCCGGGGTGTCGAGGTACCCCGCGCGCGTCAAGTGCGCACTGCTGGGCTGGATGGCGTTCAAGGACGCCCTCGGCCGACAGACCGAACACCATCAGGAGTGAGTGACATGACCGAGCAGATGACCCCTGCCAACGATCCGTCGGTCGACGAGTCCGCGTCGACCGAGGAGAACGCCACCCCGGCCGGAACCGTCTACAACGGCGAGTTCCGCCCCGACCCCAACCGGCCGGAGCAGTCCGAGGAGGACCTGGCCCTCGTCGCCGACCTCGAGGAGGCCATGCGCGACGTGGTCGACCCCGAGCTCGGGATCAACGTGGTCGACCTCGGACTGGTCTACGACATCTGGGTTCGCCCGGGTGAGACCGAGGGCTCGACGATCGCCCGCGTCGACATGACGCTGACCTCCGCGGCCTGCCCCCTGACGGACGTCATCGAGGATCAGGCCCGCAGCGCGACGATCGGCGCCGATCTCGTCAACGACCTCGAGCTCAACTGGGTCTGGATGCCGCCGTGGGGACCGCAGATGATCACCGACGACGGCCGCGAGCAGCTCCGCGCCATCGGCTTCACGGTGTAGCCGCGCCCCGGTCACGCGACAGAGCGCCCGCCCCCTCGAGAGGGGGCGGGCGCTCTTCGTGTCCGGGTCGTTCTTCCGGCCGGGGGCCAGACGACCTGATTGGCTGTTCCGTTCACCGGCCGTTTACGCTGAATACATGTCTCGCCCCGCTGACCGACCGTCAGACCGTCCGGTCGGCGGACCCTCCGGCGGCCCGATCGACACCCCGTCGGATGAGGACCGCGGCGCGGCGGACGCCGCGGCCGGTTCTCAGGACCGGGCCCGGGCCCGGGCCCGGACGATGAGTCTCACCAAGGCGACCGCGTGGGTGGTGCTGCCCCCGTCGATCCTGCTCGCGCCGCTGTCCGGCTTCCTGCTCCTCATGGTCCACCGCACGGGCAGCGACCAGCCCTGGCACACCTGGAACCTCCTGTGGACGGCCTTCGACATCGGCGCCGAGGGCAACATCGCGGTGTGGTTCGCCTCGACGATCTGGCTCCTCGTCGGTATCTTCGCCGCCCACGCCGCTCTCACCGCCGACAGGTTCCGGAAGTCGTAGTGGCTCTTCGCCGCGGTCGGCGTCACCGCCTCGGTGGACGAGGCCTCCGCCCTGCACGAGCGATTGTTCGTGGTGGGGGACAGGATGGCCCCGTACCTGCCGTTCGACACCTTCTACAACTGGGTGATCCCCGGCGCGATCATCGCGCTGGTCGTCGGAGCGCTGCTGATCCGCCTCGTGTTGGCGCTGAAGCGTCGGGTGGTTCTCGCACTGATCCTCTCGGCCGCGGTCTTCCTGACCGGCGCGATCGTCATCGAGAGCCTGACCGGTCTCGTCCACCGCGCGGACGCCGGCATGTCGACGCCCTATCTCGTCCTGATGTACATCGAGGAGACCTTCGAACTCGTGGCCGTGGCCGTCGCGGCCGTGGCGCTGTCGACCATGTTCCACCTCTCGCGGCGTCCGGGCGGCCTGTCACTCACCTTCGACGGGTACCGTCCGCGTTCCGGCTGAGGTGATCGGTACACCCCCGCCCGACGTACGAGCCGACGGGCGCAGCACCGCCGCGACCATCCCGGACTTGTTCCGGGCGGGCATGGAGAACCACATGCCCCACATGGCGGCGGCCACCTGGTAGGAGGGGCTGGCGGCGTCGAGGAACCAGCGCTGACGGCGACCGTCGAGTCGACCGAAGGCGTTGAACAGCGCCCGCAGGGTCCCGTCATCGGCCCGCAGGAGGACACGCAGTCCGACACCGTGGAGGGCCGTGCTCAGCGGCGACCGCGGTGCCGGCAACGGGTATCCCGCCTCGATCGCGTGCACCGCCGCCGGCACCGCCGCCAACATCGCCGCCACCGAGTACCCCGTCGCCGCGTGCCCGTGGCCACCGGCGGTCCCGAACGCCTCGACCCGCGGGTCCTTCGGCAGCCCGGAGCGGGGCAGGAGCGGGATCCGTACGCGCTCGACGGACAGCGGTGACGCGATCGCCGCGGGGGACACCCCCCGGCCCGCCAGTCTCGAGCGGAGCCGGCTCGCCAGGACGGCGGGA
>NZ_JAALDT010000169.1:0-7306 GCF_014144995.1 Dietzia sp. DQ11-71
GTCGGCCGCGACCCGGGCCGCGCCCCGCGACGGCAGGACGCCGCTGCGGGCGTCGCAGCGGTGACAGCCCCAGACCGCGCCGTCGGCCGTCTCCTCGACGTAGCACTGCCGCTGTCCGACCTCGTTCATCGCTCCCCCCGGGAGAAACTGCGCCAACCTCCAGCCGGCACATAGATCGGTATTGTGTCATAAATTTTTACTACTGGACAACGAAAAGATCACTGCGCCCGGCACCCCACCTCAGCGATGCCCGATCCCGTCCTGGACGGGCGATCGAATCGAACCCGGCCCTCACTGGACAGGTCGGTCTAGACAGTGCCCCATCCTTATGTCTACTGTACTGATCGACTTAATCGATTCACTGTTTAAGGGATGCTCGTGAAGACACTCATCGTGCTCGGCGTCGTCGGCGCCATCGCCCAACTCATCGACGGGTCTCTGGGCATGGCCTACGGCGTCACGTCCACGACGCTGCTGGTCGCGGCCGGTATCGCGCCCGCCGCCGCATCGGCGTCCGTGCACTTCGCGGAGATCGGCACCACCCTCGCCTCCGGCGTCTCCCACCACCGACTCGGCAACGTCGACTGGCGGATCGTGCGCATCCTCGCGGTGCCGGGCGCGATCGGGGCGTTCGCCGGTGCCACCCTGCTGTCCAGCCTCCCCGCCGACGTCGCCAAGCCCGTCGTGGGGGCGATCCTGCTCAGCCTGGGCCTGTACGTCCTGTACCGGTTCCTCGCACTCGGCGGCCGTCGCCCCGAGTTCCGCGGGCGGGTCCGCACCGGGTTCCTCGTCCCGCTCGGACTGGTCGGCGGCACCCTCGACTCCCTCGGCGGCGGTGGCTGGGGCCCGGTCGGCACCACCTCGCTGCTGTCCTCGGGCCGGGTCGAGCCGCGCAAGGTCGTGGGCTCCATCGACACCTCCGAGTTCGTCGTGGCCGTCGGCGGATCGCTCGGCTTCCTCGTGGGCCTGGGCGCCGCCGGCATCAACTGGGGTTACGCGCTGGCGCTGCTGGTGGGAGGTGTGCTCGTCGCACCGCTCGCGGCGTGGCTCGTCAAGCACCTGCCCGCCCGGGTACTCGGCACGGCGGCCGGCGGCCTGATCGTCGTCACCAACTCCCGCACCCTGCTGGTGTGGGCCGAGGCTCCCGCGTCGGCGACCACCCCGATCCTGCTGTCCCTGGTCACCGTGTGGATCGGCCTGGTCACGTGGGCCGTGCTCGCCGAGCGGAGGGCCTCCGGCGGCGACGACGACGAGGCCGGCATCGACCCGGTCGGTCCCGCCCCTGCCGCGGCCGCCGCATCCGCCCCGGCGCAGGACTGATCCGGGCGGACGCCCGGTGGGGTGGACCCTCTGGGACACTGTCGGCATGAGGGTCACCGCCAGGTCCGACTATGCGTTGCGCGCACTCGTCGAACTCGCGGCGGCACAGCTCGCCAGCCCCGACGACGATCCCCGCGACAATCCGCTGAGCGCCGAAGAACTGGGGCGGCGGCAGGACATCCCGCACGGGTTCCTCCAGGCGATCCTGTCGGACCTGCGGCGGGCCGGGATCGTGACCAGTCGCCGGGGCAAGACGGGCGGATGGTTCCTCGGCCGGGAGGCGCGGGACATCTCGGTCGCCGATGTCCTGCGGGCGGTCGACGGCCCCTTGGTGAGCGTCTACGACGTCCGCCCGGAGTCGGTGGTCTACAACGACCGTGCCGCGATCCTGCAGCACGTGTGGATCGCCTCGCGCGCGGCCCTGCGCCGGGTGATGGACGCCGTGACGATCGCCGACCTGGCCGCCGGGCACCTGCCGGGCGAGGTCCACGAGCTGACCCTCGACACCGACGCGTGGGAGCCCCGCTGACCGGAGGCCGGTCCCGCCACCCGGTCCGCTCCCGCCGGTCTCAGGTCGCCTGCTCGCGCCCGCGGTGGCGGTCGAGCCAGGTCACGGCCGGGGACGACGCCGCGCCGTGCAGGACGATGGACGCGACGATGACCAGCGACACCGCGGGCCACAGCGACCAGCCGTCCTCCTTGGAGAAGTACCCCATGGCGTAGCAGAGGTAGAACAACGACCCCACGCCACGCACCCCGAACGCCGAGACGAACAGGCGCTCCGGGGATCGCAGTCTGCCGTCGCCGATCAGCGCGATCCAGGCGGTGAGGGGCCTGATCACGAACAACACCCCGGCCGCGACGACGGCGTGCGACCACTCGAGCCGGAAGACCGCGTCGGAGATGAACGACGCCCCGATCACCAGCAGGATGAGCAGGGTGAGCAGGTGTTCGGTGTACTCGATGAACTCGTGGAAGTGGGCGTGCCGCTCGTCCTCGCGCTCAGCCGACCGCGCACCGAGGGCGGCGAAGAACACGGCGAGGAAGCCCCAGCCACCCACGAGTTCGCCGACCCCGTAGGCGAACAGCAGCGTGGCCACCGCGGCCGCGGGTTCGACGTAGCCGATGAGCTGGTATCCCCCGACGCGGTGTCGGTAGAGCACAGTGGCGATCAGCCGGCCGATCACCCACCCCGCCACGGCGCCGATGACCGTCTTGCCCACGAGATCCCAGGCCAGCCAACCCCACAGCCAGCCCCCCGGCCCGCCCTTGGTGGCCAGGTAGATGGCGAGGTAGACGAAGGGGAACGCGAACGCGTCGTTCAGGCCGGCCTCGGAGGTGAGGGCGAAACGCGCCTCATCGTTCTCGTCGTCGGCGGCCTCGCCCGTCCCGGGGCCCGCCACCTGCACATCGGAGGCGAGGACCGGGTCGGTGGGGGCGAGCACGGCGCCGAGCAGGACAGCGACAGCGGGGGTCACCCCCAGTACCCACCACCCCAGGAGCGCGACGCCGGCGATGGACAGCGGCATCCCGATGGCGAGCAGCCGCCACGTGGTGGTCCAGCCACGGAAGGACAGGGGGCGGTCGAGGGCCAGTCCGACGCCGAAGAGCGCCACGATCACCGTGATCTCGGCCATCCGTTCGGCGAGTTCCGCGTGTTCGATCACGTCCACGAGCTGGGACTCGTTGGGCATGAGCCAGCCGATGAGCATGCCGACACCCACCACGATGATCGGGGCGGACAGGATGCGCTCCCGGAGCAGTCGCGGAAGGAGCGAGCCGAGGAGCAGCGCCGCGCCGACGACCGCGTAGATGAGGTCGGTGTTCGTCACGAACGAAAGTGTGGGCGCTCCTGGTGCGGCGGCGCCACCGAACCGGTCGGGAACCCGTCAGGCGCGGGAGACGGCCGGTTGGTCGGCGCGCGCGGAATACCTGCTCACCAGCACCCGCCACACCAGCGGCCCGCCCACCACGAGCACCAGCGTGATCACGCCGATCAGCGCCGGCGGGGCGCCCAGCATCGCCGAGGCGGTCACGGCCAGCACGATCGTGATGCCCCGGCGGATGAGCCCCTGCGGGACGCGGCTGGCGAACTTCGAGCCGAAGAACGTGCCGACCGCCCCACCGATCAACAACGGGACCAGCAGGTTCCAGTCGACGCCGGTGACCAGGGCGTGCCCGATCGCCGCCGCGATCACCAGTGGGACCGCCTGCACCAGGTCGGTGCCCACCAGCCGCAACGCCGCCAGGGTCGGGTAGAGCAGCATGATGCACATCATGATGACGGTGCCCGAGCCGACCGACGTGATGCCGACCATCAGGCCGCCGATCACGCCGACCAGCAGGGTGATCAGCGGCTTGACCGGCGGGTCGGGGTCATCGCCGGTGCGGATGCGCCCGGACATCTCGAAGAACGCCCGTAGGAAGTAGGCGGTGGACGCCACGATCAGCGTCGCACCGATGGCCTTCTTCAGCAGCCCCTGTACGTCGTCGGCGCCGATGGCGTGGACGAGCCACGCCCCGAGGTAGGCCGTCGGCACGGATCCCAGGATGAGCCAGAACGCGATCTTGAGGTTGGGTTTCCCGTGCCGCCAGTGCACGCCCGCGCCGATGACCTTGTTGACCGCGTTGACCACCAGGTCGTTGGCGACCGCCGCCGTCGGCGGGATGCCCACGAGGATGAGCGCCGGCGTCATCAGGGCGCCGCCGCCCATCCCCGTCAGACCGATCACCACGCCGATGACGGCGCTGACGACCAGCAGCCCCAGCGAATCGTAGGTCCAGAGGGCCTCGGGCACCGGCTCAGATTCCCAGGATGGAGCTGAGGATCCGCTGCGCGACCTCTTCCGCGGTCCCGTCCTCGGGGCGGATGTGCAGGTCGGGGGTCAGCGGCGGCTCGTACGGAGCCGACACCCCGGTGAACTCCGGGATCTCGCCGGACCGGGCCTTGGCGTACAAGCCCTTGGGGTCACGGGCCTCGCACTCGGCCAGCGGGGTGTCCACGAAGACCTCGGTGAACGGCAGGTCGGCCTTGGCGTGGACCTCGCGCGCCGCGTCGCGGTCGGCGCGCATGGGCGAGATGAGGGAACAGACGACGACGACGCCGGCGTCCGCGAACAGCGCCGCGACCTCCGCGGTGCGGCGGATGTTCTCGGCGCGATCCTCGGCCGAGAACCCGAGGTCGGCGTTGAGGCCGTGCCGCAGGTTGTCGCCGTCGAGGATGTAGGCGGGGTGCCCGGACTCGATGAGCAGTCGCTCCACCTCGGAGGCGATCGTGGACTTGCCCGAGCCCGACAGGCCGGTGAGCCACAGCGTGCGGCCCTGTCCCCGGTCCCCGCGCTGGACGGCCCCGGCGTGCCAGACCACGTTGGACCCCGTGGTGGCGGGCCCGATGATCATGCCCGCGCCCACGGTGTTGCCGGTGATCTCGTCGACCATGATGAACGCACCGGTGTCGCGGTTGCGCCGGTAGGCGTCGTACATCAGCGGGGTCTGCGTGCGCAGTCCGATGCGGCCGATCTCGTTGAGGTCGAGCTCCGTGGAGTCCGGGTCGCGGTGCAGGGTGTTGACGTCGAGCCGGTACTCCATCCCCGTGACGATCGCCTTGGTGTCGCGGGTGGTGTGCTTGATGACGTAGCGCTTGTTCTGCTGCAGCGTGGTGACGTCGTCGAACCAGCAGACCATCGCCTCGAGTTCGGTGCCCTGGTGCGGGCGGTTGCCCGGACGGGCGATCATCTCGCCGCGGACGATGTCGATCTCGTCGTTCAGTGCGATCGTCACGGCGGCGGGCGCGGCGGCCTCGTCCAGCTCGGCCCCGCCCGGGCCCCAGATCGCCTTGACCGTGGACTGCCGACCGGACGGCATGACCACCACGTCGTCGTCGACCTTGATGATGCCGCCCGCGACGGTGCCGGCGAAGGACCGGTGATCCAGGCCGTCGGCGCGCTGGGGGCGGATCACGTACTGGACCGGGAACCGGACGTCGGTGAGGTTGCGGTCCGAGGCGATGTGCACGTTCTCGAGGTGGTCCAGCAGCGCCGGCCCGGTGTACCAGGGCATGGCCTCCGAGCGGTCGACCACATTGTCGCCCTTGAGCGCGGACAGCGGCACGAACGTGACGTCGTGGACCTCGAGCTTGGCGGCGAAGTCGGTGAACTCGGTCCGGATGGCCTCGAAGGTGACCTCGTCGTAGTCGATGAGGTCCATCTTGTTCACGGCCACGACCAGGCGCGGGATGCCCAGCAGTGCGGAGAGGAACGCGTGGCGGCGCGTCTGCTCTAGCACGCCCTTGCGGGCGTCGACGAGGATGATCGCCACGTCGGCGGTGGAGGCGCCGGTGACCATGTTGCGCGTGTACTGCACGTGGCCCGGGGTGTCGGCGATGATGAACTTGCGCCGCGGGGTCGAGAAGTAGCGGTACGCCACGTCGATCGTGATGCCCTGCTCCCGCTCGGACCGGAGCCCGTCGGTGAGCAGCGCGAGGTCGGTGTACTCGTCGCCCCGCTTGGCGGAGGTGGCCTCGATGGAGGCCAGCTGGTCCTCGAAGATGCCCTTGGAGTCGAACAGCAGCCGGCCGATCAGGGTCGACTTGCCGTCGTCGACGGAGCCGGCGGTGGCGATGCGCAGCAACTGGGCCTGGTCGGACATGGTGTGGCCGGTCTCCACGGTGGCGGCCTCGGGGTTCGGGACCGCGGTGGTGGGGGCCGAACCGGCGGTGGTCGGGGTGCTCATCAGAAGTAGCCCTCCTTCTTGCGGTCTTCCATGCCGGCCTCGGAGATCCGGTCGTCGGCGCGGGTCGCGCCGCGCTCGGTGACGCGAGTGCCCGCGACCTCGGCGACGACGGCGGCGTTGTCGGCGGCGTCGGACTCGACGCAGCCGGTGCAGGTGGCGTCGCCGACGGTGCGGAAGCGGACCAGTTCGGTGCGGGCCTCCTCGCCGGGCAGCGTCTCGAGGAACCGGGTGTTGGCCAGGAGCATGCCGTCGCGCTCGATGACCTCACGCTCGTGGGCGTAGTAGATCGGCGGCAGGTCGATGTCCTCGCGCTCGATGTACTGCCAGATGTCCAGCTCCGTCCAGTTGGACAGCGGGAAGACGCGGATGTGCTCGCCCTTGCGGTGGTTGCCGTTGTAGAGCTTCCACAGCTCCGGGCGCTGCGCGCGGGGGTCCCAGGCGCCGAACGCGTCACGGAACGAGAAGACGCGCTCCTTGGCGCGGGCCTTCTCCTCGTCGCGGCGGGCACCGCCGAAGACCGCGTCGAAGCGGTTCTCCTGGATGCCGCGCAGGAGGGCGGTGGTCTGCAGCCGGTTGCGGCTGGTGCCCGGACCGGTCTCCTCGACCACGCGGCCGGCGTCGATGTCGTCCTGGACGTGGGAGACGAGCAGCTGGACGCCGGTCTCCGCCACGACCCGGTCGCGGTACTCGATCACCTCGTCGAAGTTGTGTCCCGTGTCCACGTGCATGAGCGGGAACGGCATCGGCGCGGGCCAGAAGGCCTTGCGGGCGAGGTGGAACATCACCACCGAGTCCTTGCCGCCGGAGAAGAGCATCCCCGGGCGTTCGAACTGCGCGGCTACCTCGCGGAAGATGTGGACGGACTCCGCCTCGAGCGCGTCGAGATGCGAGAGCGTCACCGCCGACCTCGTCGTCATGCGACCTCCAGTGTCGTGGACCGTCCGGGGTACCGGGCGGCTGACGGCAGACAGATCTGTCTGCCATCGGGCATCCGCACCATCGTGCGCCCGCCGAGCCGCGATATGCACCTCGGCGAGGGCATCTGGCATGCCCCTGTCGAATAACAGGCATACCCTGTCGACTATGCGACACGAACCGACCCATCGGGCGCTCTCGGTGATCGAGGCCCTCGCGAACGACGGCCCTCCCCTGCCCCTGGCCGAGCTCGCGCGCGTCGCCGGCGCCAGCCGGTCGACCCTCCACGCGGTGCTCTCCGAGATGGAGTCCCAGGCCTGGGCGGAGAAGGTCGGCGGCG
>NZ_JAALDT010000016.1:0-3965 GCF_014144995.1 Dietzia sp. DQ11-71
TCGAGCGCCGGCGACGGGGCGATGCCGCGGACCAGGTCCGCCGAGCCGCGCACGAAGTCCTCCGGCGTGCCCATGTCCCGCCAGTAGGCGGAGTCGACGAACCCGTAGACGCGCCGGCCCTCACTGAGCAACTGGGGGAAGGTCTCACGCTCGACCGACACCGGCTGGCCCTCGGGGATCTGCTCGATGAGCTCACGGCGGAACACGTAGCAGCCGGCGTTGATCTGGTCGGTCGGCGGATCCTGGGTCTTCTCCAGGAAGTCCTGGACGCGCCCGTCGTCGTCGGTGGTGACGCAGCCGAACGCGCGCGGATCGGAGACGCGGACCAGGTGCATCGTCAGGTCGGCGTTCTTCTCGCGGTGCAGGGCGAGGATTTCCCGCAGGTCGGTCCCGCCGAGGACGTCGCCGTTGAACACCATGACCGTCGAGGCGGTGAGCTCGGACAGGACGTTGCGGATGCCGCCGCCGGTGCCCAGGGGTTCGGTCTCCACGACGTAGGAGATGTCCAGGTCCAGGGCCGACCCGTCGCCGAAGTACTCCTCGAAGACCTCGGCCTTGAAGGAGGTCCCCAGCACGACGCGCCGGATGCCGGCCGCCCGGATCCGGGAGAGCAGGTGGGTCAGGAAGGGCAGGCCCGCGGTGGGCAGCATCGGCTTGGGCGCCGAGATCGTCAGGGGCCTGAGCCGGGTGCCCTTGCCGCCGACCAGCACCACCGCCTCGGTGTCCGCGATCAGGTCGTCGTCGGCGGTGGCACTCCCGGGGGTCGTCGAGGTCACGGTGAAGGCTCCTGCTGTCGAAAGGGCCGCGGGCGGGGGCGCGCTCGCCCCGCTCCGGTGGCCGGTGGATGGGTCTCGGTTCCGGGGTGTCGGGCTCAGCCCGCGGCGCGCCGGGCGGACCGGATCGCCAGGCGACACCGCAACTCCAGGCCCGCTCTGAGCGCCCAGCGTATCGGTGCCTGCCAGGCGTGTGGGTGCCTGTCCGCCTGGAACAGGTACGCGCTGCGGTGGTGCGCCCGGAGGGTGAACTCCGGCACCGCGTTCGCAGCGTGACCCTGGTCGTGGTGGATGACGGCGGCGGGCACGTAGACGTTCTGCCACCCGGCCCTGCCGAGACGGTCGCCCAGGTCGATGTCCTCGAGGTACATGAAATACCGCTCGTCGAACCCGCCCAGGGCATCGAACGCCGCCCGGCGCAGCAGCAGGCACGAACCCGACAGCCACCCGGCGGCCCGCTCGGTCTCCATGTCCGCGTCGTCGAGGTATCCCGCCGTCCACGGGTTCCGCGGCCACACCTGGCCGAGCAGGGCGTGGCCGATCCCCGCGCCCAGACGTGGCACCGCCCGGGCGGACGGGTACACGGACCCGTCGGTCTCGGAGATCCGCGGGCCGAACGCGGCGGCCCGCGGCCAGCGTGCGGCGGCGGCGAGGAGCTCGTCCACCGACCCGGGTTCGAAGGTCACGTCCGGGTTGACCACCAGGACGAACTCCTGGTCGAAATCCTCCGGCCGGCCAGCGATCAGCGTCACCGCCCGGTTGATGGCGGTGCCGTACCCCAGGTTGTCGCCCGTGGGGAAGAACTCGGCGAACCCGTACTCCGCCGCGACCTCCTCCGGCACCCCGTCCGTCGACCCGTTGTCCGCCATCACCAGGCCGACCTGCCGGGTCGTGGCCGCGGGGAGGGTCTCGACGAAGCTGCGGAGGTGGTCGCCCGGCGAGTACGTCACCGTCACGACGGGTAGTCGGGTCGTCACGCGAAACACCCTACGACGCACCCCACGGATTCCGACGCCCGGCGCGCGGCGCGGTACCGTTGATCATCATCGGCGGCCTCGAGCGGCCCTACTCGACGACAAGGACGGTGGATGAGCGCCGAGCTGCCAGCGACGCCCCGTCGTGCCCCCGGCCGGGCACGGAGACGGCGTCACGCCACCCCGGCCCGCCCGGTCGCGTACCGGGTCGGTCGCGTCGTGGCCGCCCTCGTCTCCGCCCTGTGTCTCCTGGTCACCGGCGTCGGGTGGACCCTGTTCAACGGACTCAGCTCGGACCTGACCTCCGCCGGCGGTCTCGACGTGGGTGACGGTGGCCTCGACGGCGCCGTCGACATCCTTCTGGTGGGCACGGACAACCGGACCGACGCGCAGGGCAACCCCCTCAGCCAAGAGGAACTGGCCACGATCCGGACCGGCGAGGAGGAGGGCGAGAACACCGACACGATCCTGCTCATCAGGATCCCCGAGGACGGCAGTTCCGCCACCGCGATCTCCATCCCCCGCGACGTCTACGTGGAGACCAGCTCGGTCGGCGGGAGCAAGATCAACGGCGTCTACGTCGCGAACAAGGAGGCCCATCTCGAGCGTGCCGTCGCGTCCGACCCGGACGGTGAACTGACCGAGGAGGACCAGCGCGCCGCGGTCAAGGCCGGGCGCAACGGCCTCATCGGCGCCGTCGAGGATCTCACCGGCGTCCAGGCCGACCACTACGCCGAGATCGGCCTCCTGGGGTTCGTACTGCTCACCGACGCGGTCGGCGGCGTCCCCGTCTGCCTCAACGAGCCGGTCGACGAGCCGCTGTCGGGCGCGAACTTCCGTGCCGGCGTCCAGACGGTCTCCGGATCGGACGCCCTGAGCTTCGTGCGCCAACGCCATGACCTGCCCGCGGGCGACCTCGACCGGATCGTCCGTCAGCAGGTGTTCATGTCCCAGCTGGTCAAGAAGATCCTCTCCGCCGGCACCCTGGCCGACCCCTCGAAACTCGGTGCGCTGGTCGACGCCGCCAAGCGGTCCTTCGTCATCGACGAGAACTGGGACTTCGTCGACTTCGCCATGAAGCTCCAGGACATCAGCGGCGGCAACGTCCGATTCGAGACCATCCCGGTCACCAGCATCGACTCGTTCACCGAGTGGGGCGAGTCCATCGTCACCGCCGACCCCGCCGAGGTGTCGGAGTTCGTGGCCGGTTTCGCCAGCACCGAGGATCGGGAAGCGGACGCCGACGCCACCACCGATCCGGAGCAGACCCCCACCGACGCGCCGGGGCCGGACCCCGCCGAGGTGACGGTCTCCGTGGTCAACACCACCGCGATCGACGGTCTGGCCGCGCAGGTCTCCGGAGCCCTCACCGAACTCGGCTACACCGCAGGCGACCTGCTCACCGACCCGGCCGCCGCCTACACCTCGCACGTCGCCGCAGCCTCCGCCGACGACGACGCCGCCTTTGCCGTATCGGAGGCCCTCGGCGGCCTGCCCGTGCAGGTCGACCCAGCGCTGCCCGACGGCTCCGTCCGCGTCGTCCTGGCCGAGGACTACAGTGGCCCCACCGGCGACGCCGCCGGCACCGAGTCCTACTCCCCCACCACCTCCTCCTATGCGCCGCTGCCGCCGTCCATCGCGGATCGCCCGACCTTCGACGCCGGCTCGGACGTGCCCTGCGTCAACTGACCGACTGCGCCCACCGACTGACTGCGCCCACCGACCGACTGCGCCCACTGACCGACCACCACCCGGGAGGCCCAGAGTGACCACCGCCGCCGACACCGTCCTGCAGCCGCTCCTCGCACTCGACCCGGGAACCCCCATGGTCACCCACTACGACCAGGCCGCCCCGTCACGAGTGGAACTGTCCGTCACCTCCACCGCGAACTGGGCCGCGAAGATCGCCGGACTCCTGCGCGACGAACTCGGGGTGATGCCGGGCGACGTGATCGTGTGCGACCTGCCCGCGCACTGGCTCACCGCGGGCGTCCTCCTCGGCGCCTGGTGGGCGGGCGCCGAGGTGAGCACAGGGGCCGCGGACGACGCCGTCGCCGTCGTCACCGTCTCCGACCGCCTCGACCGCCACCCCACCGACATCGAGACCCTCCTCATGACCACCGACCCGATGGGCCGCCCGCTGGCGGCCGCCGGCGTCGAGGTCCCCCCGGGCGTCACCGACCTCGCCGAGGCCTGCCGCATCCACCCGGACGCGTTC